>JAOZOC010000762.1 GCA_029933495.1 Bacteroidales bacterium | reverse complement strand
AATAATGTTGATTTCGATTTGGTTCAGCTTGATTTAGCCCAAAATTCTGAAATCGTTGATATTCCGGAGGTTAAACCTGTATGGGAGCAATATAAATAAATTTAATAATAAACTAAAAAAATATATAATTATGGATATGACAAAATTACCCAACCCTGCAACATGGTTGGTTCCGGTAATAGGAGATAATACCTTTTATCACGGAGTAAAAAACGACAGATTAATTGCCGCACAAAAAAACGGCGGAATTACAAAAGATACAGGCAAAGTAACAATAAGTTACTATGGAATGATTTCTTATAAAATAACAACTCCGCAAGGACTGGAAATTATTATTGACCCTTTCAGAAATGCTCCTGATTTGGATTTGGGCGGTATTTGGTTCCTTTCACAATTTCCCGAAGTTGATGCCGATGTTGTTATTTCAACTCACGCACATGGCGACCACGATGGAATGATGCGTGTAAAAGCACCTATGATGCTTGACAGGCTTGCCGGAACAGTAGAAATTGGTGATGCAAAAATCACAGGATTCCCCGATAAACATGTCAGTAATCCTCAAAATGAGATTTACGACGGGATTATTCTGGAAAAAGCATTCGGTAAGCACAATTATCCTCCGGGAGAAAATATGGAGTGGGATAACTCTATGATTTTGATTGAAACCGGTGGAATGCGTATTCTTCACTGGGGCGACAACCGTCAGAATCCGCCGCAGGAAATGTTCGACCAAATTGGAGATATTGATATTTACATCTCTGCAATCAGCGATGACGGACATATCACAACACCAAGATGGGGTGCAAAAATCGGTAAAGAAAAACTTCATGCAAAAGTTGTATTCCCGGGACATTATAATGTTGAAGGCATAAATCATCCGTACGCTTCGGGAATTATTGACGCTACTCAGTTTACACGCACACATGAGCACACGTTTGTTAAAGAACGCTCAGTTTCCTTTACCAAAGAAGAAGTGGATAAGTATGACTTCCATGTATTCTATTTCGGTGAAAATGTTGATTGGGATGTCCTTAAATGGCCTCATAAATTCCCGTATGAGTACCCTGTTTCCGATTTGGACAAATGGCCTGGTGACCATAGAGAATGGGAGCAGTACAAACCCAAAAACGGAGATAAATATTAATTGGCTTTTATTATCAATGATAGTGTGTTAATGCACTATCATTGCTTTTTTAATTATAAATCAAAAATTATGAGAAAATCAAAAATTAAAAACTTAATGGCAATAAACATATTTGTTATAACCATTATATTCTCATTTTCAACAGTGAGCTGTAATCAAAACAGTAAAAAAAACAAAAAAGATACTGATGTTTCGGAAGACGTTTCTGTAATTGAAGAGGATATATGGTTTATTGATGAAAGAAAAATAAATGATATTCCGCTTACTACAACGATAAAACCTTCTGCCCCTGAAAATAAAGAAAAACCAAAGGCAAAAAGCCTAAAAGAAACCGATGCAGTTAAAACCGTAACAGTTTTATCTGCAAACTTTCAGGAAGTTGGTTATGAAGCCGAACAACAAAAAATATCTAAAGCAGTAATTCCACTTAATGAAACACAAACTCTTACATCTTTTAGTAAG
>JAOZOC010000761.1 GCA_029933495.1 Bacteroidales bacterium | reverse complement strand
TCAATGGAAACAGAGATAAGGGCGCTGGCAAAAGAAAAGGCTGATGAGTATGCAATAAATGTGTTTGCCGATAATGTAAGGCAACTACTTATGGCTGCTCCCCTTGGCGAAAAAACTGTTTTGGCGATAGATCCGGGATTCCGTTCAGGATGCAAAGTTGTTTGCCTTGATAAGCAGGGGAAATTATTGCACAACGAAACCATCTATCCTCATCCTCCGCAAAATGAGGTAAAAAAAGCCATAAACAAGATACACCAGCTTGTGAATATTTATCATATTGAGGCAATAGCAATCGGGAATGGAACAGCAGGCCGTGAAACTGAAAATATGATCCGCAGGATGCGTTTCGGAAAAGATATTGTTGCTGTGATGGTTAACGAAAGTGGCGCATCTGTCTACTCGGCATCTTCGGTGGCACGTGAGGAGTTTCCCGAATATGATGTTACTGTAAGAGGTGCAGTTTCCATCGGCAGACGATTGATGGACCCTCTTGCAGAGCTGGTTAAAATAGATCCAAAATCAATTGGTGTCGGACAATATCAGCACGATGTTAATCAAACAGCTCTTGCAAAAAGTCTCGACGATACTGTAATAAGCTCTGTTAATTCGGTTGGAGTGGAGATAAACACTGCCAGTAAAGAACTATTGAAGCATGTTTCAGGTATCGGGCCATCTTTGGCAAAAAGCATTGTGGAATACAGGGATAATATCGGAGCATTCACCTCAAGAGAAGAGCTAAAGAAAATACCACGTCTGGGAGGAAAAGCCTTTGAACAGGCTGCAGGATTCCTCAGAATAAGAACCTCGGCCAACCCCCTAGATAAAAGTGCAGTCCATCCCGAAAGCTACTATGTAGTTGAGAAAATGGCTAAAAGCCTGGATTGTAATATCGAAGAACTAATTGCCAGGGAAGAGCTGAGGAAAAAAATTAAACTGAAAGAGTTTATAACAGAAAATATCGGGTTGCCCACTCTTCAGGATATAGTGGAAGAGCTTGCAAAACCAGGTCGTGATCCGCGTGAAAAATTTGGCTTCTTCGAGTTTGAAAAAGGAATTCAGTCAATTGGCGACCTTGAGAAAGGAATGATCTTGCCTGGCATTATTACAAATATTACCGCCTTCGGTGCATTTGTTGATATTGGCGTTCACCAGGACGGACTGGTACATATCAGCAAAATGGCAGATAGATTTATAAGCGACCCTGCTGAAATTGTTAAACTAAACCAAAAGGTCAAAGTTATGGTTACTGATATTGATGTCATAAGAAAAAGAATTCAGCTTTCGATGAAGGATGTTAAAGAGTAATAAGTGTCTTTGGCTTACTATTACTATATTCTGTATAATTTCTATTTTGGTTTTAGAATAATTAATAAAATGTTAATAAAAAATTAACGATCTAATAATAATTTTTTCTACATTTGTTTTCCCTCTGAAAAACAAGAATTTAAAGAGAGGGCAAACCATTGCAATACTTTTAATTCTGACATAATTAATTAACAATCAAAATATTAACAAATAAATATTTATTATTATGAAAAAGACGATTTTACTTTTGGTTGCCTTTGTTGTCGTATTTACTATTAATATGAATACTCAGGCTCAAAATTTT
>JAOZOC010000200.1 GCA_029933495.1 Bacteroidales bacterium | reverse complement strand
CCTGATATTCAGGCGGCTTATGAAGCGTTCGGAGAAAATGAAGGTAATGTGTTCTTTATCGGGATTGACAAAGGCAATACCAATAAAAACGTTCAGTATTTTGATTCGGCTTTTGGAATAACATATCCCGATGTCAGTGGCCAGGATGGTGGAGGAAACCCTGTTCATATGGCTTATAGCATCCAGGGAACACCTACACTCTGCATTATTTTACCAGACAGATTTATTCCTGTAAAGCAGATTTATCCACCATCATATGAGAATCTTATTGATTCAATTGCAAGTGTAGGTGGAACTTTAATAACATCTGTTGCTGAGAAAGCATTAAATGAAAACTTTTTAGTTTTATCACCAAATCCGGCGATATCTTTTGTGAATCTGAATATAAATCTTGAACAAGATAGAACCTTACAAGTAGAAATATATAATTTGCTTGGTGAAAAAGTTCTTGAAACTAGTCCGGAATTTTATGAGCAGGGAAGAGTAATTAAAAAAATCAATCTTCCATTTCTTCCCAAAGGACCATATTTTGTAAGGCTGCTTGATGGGAGTACTCAATTGCAAATTAAGAAGCTTATTCTTAGATAATTAAAGAATGTATTTCAGATAGTCGAGCATCAGAGGAATTTCATCAGGGTCAACACCATTTCTAATGATGAGTTCCTTATCCTCTTCAAAGCCTGCTATAAATAGCTTCATATTATTATCATTGCAGTTAACAGAAAGTTTATAGTTCTTTAATGCTGCCTGACGGTTTCCAAGACACCACTCTACATGTCCCAGGTTCATCAAATCATATTTATTAGCTTCGCTCTCAATTAGCCTAAGGTAATAATTTTTTGCCGTCTCAAGCTTACCAAGTGCCAACGAGCACCATGCAATCGGGCGCAGTACTTTTTTGTTGTCAGGTGCCAAAAACTCAACTTTAAAATAATATTTAAGTGCATTTTCATAATCCTTCAGGTCGAGATAGGAGTGCCCAATAAAAGTCTGCACATAAAGATTTTCCGGTTCCAGTTGCTCTGCTTCAAGATAATACTTAAGCGATTCCTCATAATTTTCCACATTACGAAAACACAAAGCAATCTTCTTAATATTCCAGGCCCGGTTAGTATCATAAAGCTCAGCCATTTTATAATAATTCAGGGCATCCTCATAATTACGCATTTTCTGTGAGCAATAGCCCATCTTTTGAAATACTTCGAGGGAGTTATCCCCCTTTTCATTCAGATCCTTGTATATCTCAAAAGCCTGCTCATAATACTCCCTTTCAAAGAAAAACTCTGCAATATTCCTGATAATTTTTTCATCATCAACCAGAATTTTAAAAAACTTACTTTTATAAAAGTCAAACCTAAGTTTGAAGATATCGGTAAATTCATTTCTCATAGGATGAAGTTTATAAAACCGGTACAAATCATGAATATATTGAGAATATATACTTTTTGTATGTGTTGACTTATTTAGCATATCATCCTCATTTTGCAGTTCCCTTAGCCCCTCCATCTCGGCACGAAACATCTCTATCATCATATTCTTCTGCATCTGCGGCATTTGTTCAATATTCAGGCAAAAAGAGTACTTATCAGAATTACACAAAAAGAAAGATTGCGAAAGACTATCAAGAAACAAATCAGCATCAAAACTTTTATCTTCTCTGCTCAGAGCATCTCTGATTATATAATTATCAATATGAAAAGGTCTGAACCAATTAATCATTTCATCAAAGAATGTGAAGTTTTTCAATCTTGAAAAAGCAGCCATGAATACATCAGAGCCTTCCAGTTGAAGCTTTGATATTTCCTGAAGTTTATCGAGAAGGTCGGGTGCATCCTCAAAAACCCTTTCCCAATCGGGATTTTTGTCTTCCATAAAATCATCCGACAGAATATTGTCAAGGTCCAGTTTATCCTTCAGTATTGGCTGAAACTTTGCAACCTCTGGAAATATTTCTTCATTAAGCTTTTTAGATATTTTTTCAGTCTCTTTTGTCTTTAGTAGCTGAATAGCAATAAATTCGATATTAGTTTCAATATCAGGAATAGCTTTCAGATCTTCTATTTCTTCTAACAATTCAGGATAAAACTCCAATCTGGAATTATAAATATAAAGACTAAAAAACAAACCTACTAAAGCCCTCTGCCTGATCTGCTCATTTGAATCCATTGAAAACTCCATCAACAACTCTATTTTCTTAACATCAAAGGATCTTATTGAGCTAATTGTCAGGGCGCTTATAATTATTGCCTGTTCGTACCAGGGAAAATTCCTGGAGACCCAAAGAGACTTTACAAGTTTTATATCTGCATCCTTAAATTTATCAGTCAGGAGTATAAGGTTAAAAATTTTACTTAAAGTTTCCTGATGTCTCAAATACTCACTCTTATTGTCTTTTGCTGAAACATATGATTCTGTCAAAACACTTGCAAGTTCATCATCAAAAGCAAGGCTGTCAACGCTGTTTATTGCTTCCTCTTTCACAACTCCTGCCCTGTTCTCGATCTGTCGTTTCAGATTATAAAGATGCTGGTTGCTATCTTTCATAAGAGCATATTGCCTTGCCACATCAGAAAGCTCAAGTATGGAAACCTGAAGGTTGCGATAAATTTTATCCCGTTCCGGATCAGGAGCTCCATCCACAGCATATTTTAACAAAGTTTCGTAAGTAGTATCAAGTTCTTCAAACCGGGAAATAAAATCTCCCTTCCCTGATGCCAGCACCAGCTCCCCGAGCAGGTTAAGGGCATCTTTAAGCTTTTTAGCTTTTACCAGACTAAATAGCCCTGCATAATTCCTTTCTATGATTCTTTTTTCCATTTTTCCCTTTCCTGACTGACCTATTTAAATATTTATTATTTTTACAAAAATATTTATTTTTTTTCAAATTAAAAAGTAATGATTAAAATGAGGCTATTTACAGTTTTAACAGCATTCCTAATCATCCTGTTATCTATCCCTGCTTGCACTGAAGATGATAACACAAATCCTGCCGATGACAGGGATCAATTTCTTGGTTACTGGAATGTTAACGAAACCTGTAGCCGTGATTCATATTCCGTTCAGATAGTCATAGACCCTTCGAACAGCAGCCAGGTTTTAATTAAAAATTTCTGGCTTATTGGTAATAACGAAAAAGCTCCCTATGCTATTGTTGCCGGGAGTACAATAACTATCCCTAAACAAACTATGTGCGATAACAACTCAAATGAAGTTCAGGGAAGCGGCGTGTTAGACAAGAATAAGATAAACTGGCACTATACTGTAAATGATGGAGCCGATTTACATACCTGTACTGCTTTGTATGAGAAGCAATAATCATCTTGAGTCCACCTCAGCCTTCATCTTACTTAATTTCACAATAACATCTTCGTAAATACCGTCATATTCATCAAGGTCTCGCTGGTAGTACTTCACACTGCTTTCAAACTGCTCCCTTGTGATATTATATTTTTCCATAACAGTTTGATAGAGATAGTACTTTGATTTCAAAACATCTTTATGATTCTTTTGCTTTTCTTTCATCACAGCATCATAAAGATGCAAATCAGTAATAATATCGACCATTTCATCCCGCGAAATCAAATCGGCTGGAGGTTTTTTATTTCTTTCAGAAATATTATAAGTGCATCCTGAAACCACAAAAAGAGTAATAATAATTATGTAAACGAAGCCTTGTCTCACTCTTCCTCATTGTTTTTACCGGCATACTCAAGGTTCAACCCCTGAATAACCTGAGAAGTAATATCAAAAGTATCTTTAGCTAAGAGAATATTCCCCATTGAATTATAACTTAGCACATAATCAAAATTAGCCGAAATATTCATTCGTTTCAGATAGTTACGGATACTGTCAAGAATAATAACATTCATTTCCATCTCTTTTTGTGCAAGTTCTGCTGAGTACTGATCCTGCAACTGATATAATTCCTGCTGACGTGCCATTAGCTGCTGATATATCTCTTCAGCACTTTGCTGCGAAATAGTTTGCTTTTGAACCTGCTCCTGAAAATAAGCAGCATCATCCTGATAAGCCTTTTGTTTAGCTGCAAACTCCTTATCCAATTTATCTCTTTCACTGTTCAGATCACCTGTCAGACTTTTAACAAAGTCGTACTGGTTAAGAACCTCCTCCGAATTAATAAAAGCTATTGATGAAGGTGGCAAACTTTCATTTATTTCAACTAATTGAGATTTTGGTACTTCTTGTTCCTCATCATTATCCGTAAAATATAAAATAAATAAAACAATTACTCCTAGGAGGGCAATAACCCCAACGATAAGTCCTGAATTAATATTATTTTCTACTGTTTTAATTTCTTCGTTCATCATTACAATGTTTAATTTCCAACCTCTGACATAAACTTAATCCTAACAAGCCTGATCTCTTCTTCAGAAAACTCATCCTCTCCAAGCTCCACATGCGCTTCTTCTAATGAATCAGTCTCAGCATCCTGAAAATATTCAAAAATCTCCTCCTGATGGTACTCATCAACGTACTCCTCAATATAATATCCTATGTTGACCTTCGTACCGGAAGCAACAATACTTTCTATTTCCGTTAAAAGCTCACTAACAGTAAGGTTTTTTGTGAATGCAATATCCTCAAGAGCAAGTTTTCTATCAATACTTTTAATAATATACACCTTCAGTCCTGACTTGTTAACAACAGATTTCACAACCAGGTCATTAGGCCTTGTAATATCATTTTCCTCAACATAGCTCATAATTAATTCCAGGAAAGGCTTTCCATATTTTTTTGCTTTACCGGAGCCGACACCTGTTATCTGTAATAGCTCTTCCTCTTTTATGGGGTACTGAATCGACATATCTTCGAGTGAAGGATCCTGGAAGATTACAAATGGAGGCAAATTCTCCTTACGCGAAATATCCCTTCTTAAATCCTTCAATAGCGTAAATAATGTCTGATCTGTTGTACTCGTCTTTATTACACCTCCTCCGAAAAAGTCTTCATCGCCATCAGTATTCTCATAATCATGATCCTTTGTAAGCATCACAGACCATGGATCTTCGATAAATTTCTCACCTTCCGGGGTTATTTTAAGCAGACCATAATTCTCGATATCCTTTACCAGCAGATTCTTAATTAATGCCTGACGAAATACAGCATTCCAGAATTTTTCATCATGCTCCATTCCTCTTCCAAAGGATTTCAGTTTGTTGTGCTTAAATGATTTTATTGTAGCTGTATTTTTCCCAATAAGAATATTAATAATGTGTTTGGCTTTAAAGAGCTGCTTCACTTCCAATACAGCTTCAAGGGCAATCTTCACAAAGTCTTTACCCTCAAATTTCTCTTTTGGATGCAGGCAATTATCGCAAGCACCACAATTTTCTTTGGTAGATTCCTCCCCAAAATAGTGCAAAAGCTGGCGATGGCGGCAGACTGCAGATTCAGCATATGAGACAGTTTCCTGAAGAAGCTGCTTTGCAATTTCCTGTTCGGCAACAGGCTTACCCTTCATAAATTTTTCGAGCTTAACAATATCATCGTAGCTGTAGAAGGTAATACAGTTACCTTCCCCGTCATCTCTTCCGGCACGTCCTGTCTCCTGATAGTAACCTTCGATACTTTTGGGTATATCATGGTGGATCACAAATCTGATATCCGGTTTATCTATCCCCATTCCAAAGGCAATGGTAGCAACAATTACATCAGATTCCTCCATTAGGAATCTATCCTGATTGTTACGCCGTGTGACTGCATCAAGACCTGCATGATACGGTAGCGCCTTAATTCCGTTAACCTGAAGAGTCTCTGCAATTTCTTCAACTTTTTTCCTGCTAAGGCAATATACAATACCCGATTTGTTGGGCATTGTTTTAATATATTTTATAATATCCTTAATTACATCTTTTGTTTTTGGTCTTACTTCATAATAAAGGTTTGGCCTGTCAAAAGAAGACTTGTAAACTCTTGCATCAAGAATATTAAGATTTTTTTGAATATCCTGTTGAACCTTTAAAGTAGCAGTAGCAGTTAAAGCCATTACAGGAACATCCTGTCCGATTGATTCAATTATCGGTCTGATTCTTCGATATTCAGGTCTGAAATCGTGTCCCCATTCCGAAATACAGTGAGCCTCATCAATCGCATAAAATGTTATTTTTATTGTTTTAAGGAAATCAACATTTTCTTCCTTGGTTAACGACTCGGGCGCAACATATAGTAGCTTGGTTTTACCTGCCGTAAGATCATCTTTTACCTCTTGTATTTCCAACTTGGAAAGAGAAGAGTTCAAAAAGTGAGCGATCCCCTTATCCGCTCCAAAACTTCTTAAAGCATCAACCTGATTTTTCATTAATGCAATCAAAGGAGAAATAATTATTGCAGTAC
>JAOZOC010000199.1 GCA_029933495.1 Bacteroidales bacterium | reverse complement strand
TGAACAGGGTTATTATTGTTGTAATGGCCAGCAATGCTATTCCGGCATTAATAGAATGCGGCAATCTGAACTTTCCTATCCTGACATCATCTAACAGGTCGACAAGAGGATGCCCTATAAATGATAGAACTGCAGCTATTAGAATATATACAACAAGATTGGAAAAGTACCATATTACAAAAAGCAATAACAGAGTTCCAATTATCCAGCCTATAGTTTTTGCATATTGTCCCATAATTCATTTTTTTACAAAAATAGGAATAAATGGGGATTTCTTTTTATTTATAGTGAATTGAATAAACACTATGTGTCATTATGGCATTTGATATTGACAAATGCAAAATTGCTTACAGGAAAGTTGTAATGGCATATAAATTGATATTGAAATCAACCAAAATGAAAATAAAAATGAAAATGAGAGAAATAGCTTCACATAATGAGTTATTAAACAATATAAAGGACACAAAAAAGGCGTATCTATTATTGTATAAGAAAGGTTCGGAGCAGAGTGAATGTTCGTTAAAAAACATATCATCAGTAAATATGACAGATGATAATATCGAAGTTTTGGCAGCAGATGTAACGAGTGTCAGAGATATTCATCCAAATTACAATGTTACAACAGTACCAACGTTAATTGAATTTGAAAAAGGTGAATTTGTGAATGTGGTGAAGGGATGTCACGCACCGGATTTTTATAAATCATACTTTGAGAATGCAGTATATGCCGCTAAAGCTGCTTCTAATGATAAGCCTCAGAAGCGTGTAACTGTTTATTCAACACCATCTTGTTCGTGGTGTACTACTTTAAAAACTCATTTGAAGAAAAATGGCATTCGTTTTTCTGATATTGACGTTTCCAAGGATCAGAAAGCCGCCCAGGAGATGCAACGTAAAAGCGGACAAAACGGTGTTCCTCAAACAGATATAAGTGGCCAAATGATAGTTGGGTTTGATAAAGTGAAGATTAACAACTTGCTTGGAATACAAGGATAGAAAACCTGTAAGGTTTATGCGCAAGCCTGTGTGGAGAATATAACCTTGCAGGTTTCGATAGGAAAACAAGTAAGTAATAGTATAAAATTCCAAGCGTGGACGCTTGGAACATAGTGGTGTGAAAGTGAAAATACTTCCAAGCGTGGACGCCTGGAATATTTATTGGAAGAAAACGATTGAATGTAAAGACACACGGACGTGTGTGTGATTAATAAAAGAAACAAAATATAAACATTAAAAAATTAATAAAGATGAAAGAATTACAACCGTTAAACGAAAATGTTCTTATCGAATTATCGGAAGAATTTACAGAAACAAAAACTGCCGGTGGGATTATTATTCCTGATACAGCAAAAGAGAAACCTCAGATGGGAAAAGTTATTGCTTTGGGAAATATCGAGAATCCTGCAGTTTCAGCCGGAGATGTTGTTCTCTATAAGAAATTTTCAGGTACAGAGATGAAATTTGAAGGCAAAGATTATCTCTTTATACCTTATGCCGATCTTTTAGCTAAAATTGTTGAGACAGAGGAGATTTAACAGTATCCATACCCTGAAACTACAATGCCCCAACGTTATCGTTTGGGGCATTTTTTATTTTTCTGCTTAATTCAGTTATACATTCCCGCCATCAGCAGGAGTAGCCACTGAAAGTGCATCCAACTCTTTGTCAAGATGGAATAGTCCGCCTGTCTGATTTCCGGCAAGACGGAATTTATCGAGGATACCTTTAAACATGCTCTCCTCTTCGATCTGCTCTTCAATATACCATTGCAGAAATTGACTGGTTGTGTAATCCCTCTCCTTAAAAGCTATCTCGTAAAGCTCATTAATCGACTCGGTAATAAATTCCTCATGTTTTAAAATCTTGTCAAAAACATCAAAAAGATTTTGAAATTTATCATCAGGCATTTCCAGACTTTGCAAAACAGCATATCCTCCCTTATCATTCACATACTTAATAAGCTTAGTCATATGCATTCTCTCTTCATCAGAGTGAGTGTAAAGAAATCTGGCAGCACCGGGAAAACCATTAACTTCGCACCAGGATGCCATAGCCATATAAATCCTTGAAGATTGCTCCTCAAGCTTAATCTGATTAATCAACGCTGTTTCAACTTTTTTTGCAATCATAACTAACCAATTTTAATTGTTCAATCTATCCTTTCAATGCTTCAGCACCGCTGACTATCTCAAGTATCTCATTAGTAATAGAGGCCTGACGTGCTTTATTATATGAAAGATTAAGCTCTTTCAGCATTTCTGTTGCATTATCAGTTGCCTGATGCATCGCGGTCATTCTGGCACCATTCTCAGATGCATTAGAATCAAGAATGGCTTTAAAAAACTGTATCTTTAACGATTTTGGGATAAGGTCAATAACTATCTCCTCCTCACTTGGTTCAAAGATGTAGTCAACATTTTCCTGTTTACCATCACCATCTTCCAGTTCAACAAGTTCAATTGGCAGAAACTGCTCAGTTGTTATCACTTGCGTTGCAGCATTCTTAAACTGGTTATACACAAGTTCAACCCTGTCGAATTCACCTTTGGCAAACATATCCATAACCCTGTCAGAAATCGCAGCAACATTTTCAAATGTCAGGTTATTAAAAATTTCATCCTCAACACTAACAATATCGAAATTGTGATTATCATAAAATTCAGAAGCCTTTCTGCCAATGGTTATCAGGCTAAGATTCCCTGACATCGTTTGTTCGCTGTATTTCTCATCAATAAGAATATTTGCAGCTTTTATAATATTTGCATTAAAAGCCCCGCACAAACCCCTGTTAGAAGTTATGGGAATAATCAGAACTTTTTTCGGCACTCTTTGTACAGAAAAGACACTATTATCATCAGCACTATCAAGACTTGCACTCAAATCTCTTAACAGTTCCTGCAATTTGGCAGCATAAGGGCGCAACTGAGTAATGGCATTTTGTGCCTTACGCAACTTTGAAGCTGCCACCATCTTCATCGCACTGGTAATCTGTTGTGTTGACTTTACAGATGCAATTCGTGTTCTAACTTCCTTTAAATTGGGCATCTATGTTTATTTTAAATTTATGAATTCAGATTTTAAAATTTCAACTCTTCAATAGTTTACTTTTCATAATTCTTACTTATCTCACCCGCAACGTCCTCAAGTGTTTTCATGATATCATCATTAACGAGTCCCTTACGTAAAGAAGCAAGAACATCTTTGTGTTTGGCTTCAAGAATATTCAAATAATCTTCTTCAAATAACTTAATTTTATTAACAGGAATATTCATTAGCAATCCTTTCGTACCACAATATAATAATGCAATCTGATTTTCAACCGGAATAGGTGAATACTGAGGTTGTTTTAGTATTTCAACATTTCTTATTCCTTTCTCAAGTACAGTAAGAGTAGAGGCATCAAGGTCGGAGCCAAATTTAGAGAATGCTTCAAGCTCGCGAAACTGTGCCTGATCAAGTTTTAGAGTTCCTGCAATTTTCTTCATTGCCTTAATCTGAGCATTACCTCCCACCCTCGAAACAGAAATTCCAACGTTAATAGCTGGTCTAATACCAGAATTAAACAGGTTAGTCTCAAGAAAAATCTGTCCATCAGTAATCGAAATAACATTAGTAGGAATATAAGCAGAAACGTCACCAGCCTGTGTTTCAATAATTGGTAAAGCTGTCAACGAGCCACCACCTTTAACAACTGGCTTCAGCGCCTCAGGCAGGTCATTCATATTTTTTGCAATTTCATCCGAATTAATAATTTTTGAAGCACGCTCAAGTAATCTTGAGTGAAGATAGAAAACATCTCCCGGATATGCTTCACGCCCTGGTGGACGGCGCAATAGTAGCGAAACTTCACGATAAGCAACTGCCTGTTTTGAAAGGTCGTCAAAAATAATTAATGCTGCACGGCCTGTATCCCTGAAATATTCACCAATAGCTGTGCCTGCAAAAGGAGCATAAAACTGCATAGCAGCAGGATCAGCAGCAGTAGCTGACACAATTACTGTATAATCCATTGCACCATTGTCTTCCAGTGTCTTCTGAATATTGGCAACTGATGAGGCCTTTTGGCCAACAGCAACATAAATACAAAAAACAGGCTCACCATTATCGTAATATTGTTTCTGATTGATGATTGTATCAATAGCAATAGCAGTTTTACCTGTCTGGCGATCACCGATAATAAGTTCACGCTGTCCCCTTCCTATCGGAATCATTGAATCAATTGCAATAATACCTGTTTGAAGAGGTTCGCTGACAGGCTGACGATAAATAACCCCGGGAGCTTTTCTTTCAATTGGACAATCAAAAATATCACCTTTAATAGGACCTTTCCCGTCAATAGGTTCACCTAAAGTATTAATAACCCTTCCAAGCATTCCTTCACTAACACCAATAGATGCAATTTTGTTGGTACGCCTGGCTTTATCACCTTCCATTATATCTTTTGGTTCACCAAGAAGAACAACACCCACATTGTCTTCCTCAAGGTTCATCACAATTGCCATAAGATCCGTCTTCTCAAACTCAATCAATTCACCTGCCTGAGCATTAGATAATCCGTATAATCTTGCAATGCCATCACCAATTTGCAAAACAGTACCAACCTCTTCGAGTTGGGCTTCATCTTTAAAACCTGATAATTGTTGTCTGAGTATCGCAGATACTTCAGCGGGTTTTATTTCTGCCATTTTTATAAATTTTTCTTAATTAAAAACCTTTTTAATCTAAATTAGAATCAAATTCTTTCTTCAACTTTTTGATATAATATCTTATACTGGCATCATACTGATAATCATCGTAATCGAGCACAAAACCACCAATAATTCCTTCATTAATTTCTTTCTGAAGTTCAATAGTTGCCCCAGTCTGCTTTTCGAGCAAACCAACAATACTGTTCGATATTTCAGAATCAAGTTCAACAGCAGTTGTTAAGCTGGCCTTAATAATATTGTTATGTTTGTTATAAAGCTCCTGAAATGCTTCTGCCACAACCCTGATAAACGACTCACGTCCATTGTCAGTAAGTATAAACATAAACATTAATGTAAGTGGTTGAATTTTATTTTCAAAAATTGCTTTCAGGATAGCCTTTTTCTTTTTTGGTTTAAGTACCGGATTGCGCAGAAGCAACATTAGCTCTTTGCTAGCATTAGCGACATTATCAATGAGTTTCATGTCATTATTAATATCATTAAGCTGCTTCTTCTCAAGAGCAAGTTCAAAGACTGCTTTTGCGTATCTGGATGCTAAAATTTTTCCTTTCATATTTTAAATGTCAGGATGACTAATTAAATTTTATTTCACTAACAAGCTTATCAAGAAACTCTTTCTGCTTCCCTTTTACCTTAAGCTCCTCTTTCATGATTTTCTCAGCAATTTCAATTGATAAATTTGCTACCTGACTTTTAAGGTCAGAGATAGCAGCACTCTTTTCATTTTCAATTGTAACCATAGCACCATCGACAATTTTGTTAGCCTCGACCTGGGCTTTTTCTTTTGCCTCCATAATAATCGAATCCTTCACCTTATTTGCCTCTCTCAAGATATTATCACGCTCTTCTTTGGCCTGCATTATCAGTTTTTCATTGTCAGCTTTAAGGTTTTTCATCTCATCACGAGCCTTTTCAGCTGCATTTAATGCCTCATCAATTGAATTTTCTCTCTCCTTAAGTCCATTAAGAATCGGTTTCCAGGCAAACTTTTTCAGGATAAAAAGCACAATCAAAAATGAAAGTGCCATCCAGAATATCAATCCTATACCAGGTTGTATTAATTCCATTTCAAAATATATTAAATTATCAAAATAATTTCTGTCAATTTTAATAAAACCTGTATGTACCAGCCAACCGCCGGCACATACAGGTAAAGTTCATCTGCTCTTACAAGAAGATAATTAACAAACAAACAACAATAGCAAAAAACGCAACACCTTCGATAAGAGCCGCCGCTACGATCATATTTGAACGTATATCACCTACAGCCTCAGGCTGACGGGCAATAGATTCAACAGCGCCTTTACCGATTTGCCCGATGCCTATGCCGGCACCGATTGCTGCTATCCCAGCTCCAATACCGGCTCCCATTTTGGCAAAACCGATTCCTGCTGCAGCTTGTAATAAAATCGCTAAAAGTGTCATAATAATAATTGTTTAAATGAATAATGAATTTTAATTCCTATTTTTTATTTTATTTAGACACACGTCCGTGTGTCTCTACCATTCCCAAATTAATGTTTCCGTTGCCATTTCAAAATTAATGGTGCTCTTCAGTTGCCATTCCAAAATAAAGCGCTGACAACAGTGTAAAAACATATGCCTGAATAAACGAAACAAGAAGGTCAAGAATAATCATAAATACTGAAAATCCAA
>JAOZOC010000198.1 GCA_029933495.1 Bacteroidales bacterium | reverse complement strand
TTAACCCTGATACTCTTCAGTGGATATATGACAATGTTGAAAGTAACATTGAATGGCATGCTGATTTTGTGTTTAATAATGGCACCTTGGATGATACAATCTATGATATTGGTTTTCGGTTAAGGGGTAACACATCCCGCTATTCACAAAAGAAATCATTTAAAGTCTCATTTAATACTTATGTCTCAGGCAGAAAATATCACGGACTTGAGAAGATGAATCTTAACGGAGAACACAATGATCCCTCAATAATCCGATCTAAACTTGGCTGGGATTTGCTAAGAGAATTTGATATACCCGGACCACGCTCAAATCATGTAAGAGTATTTATAAACAATAATTATTACGGATTATATATCAATGTTGAGCATATTGATGAAGAATTTGTGGATTCACGGTTTGGTAATCAGGATGGCAATCTTTATAAGTGCCTCTGGCCTGCGGATTTGGATTATCTTGGATCTAACCCTGATAATTACAAACTGCTGATAGGTGAAAGACGTGTGTATGATTTGAAGACCAACAAGCTCCAGGATGATTATTCTGATCTGGCTCATTTTATTGATGTTTTAAATAATACTCCGGATGAAGCATTCCTGTGCGAGATGGATAAAATATTTAATATTAATGACTATCTGAAAGTTATTGCCATAGATATTTTCACCGGAAACTGGGATGGATATATTTATAATAATAATAACTTCTATCTGTATCATAACACAAAAACAGGGAAGTTTGAGTATATTCAATATGATTTGGACAATACTTACGGAATTGACTGGATTGGACGCGACTGGGGAACCAGAAATATCTACGACTGGCAGCAACATGGTGATAATGTCAGGCCTTTATATACGCGTATTATGGAGAATCAGGTGCTGCGGGATCAGTTTTCTTTTTATATGAATAAATTGATGGATGAGTATGTTGATATACCGGAATATTCACAGAGGATAGATGACTTAAGAGATATGATAGCACAATATGTTGTTAATGATCCTTACTATCCACTTGATTATGGTTATGATTATTCTGATTTTCTTAACTCTTACAATCAAGCACTTGGAGGCCATGTTGCTTATGGGTTAAAGCCTTATATCAGTACAAGAATCAGCAGTACAATGTCTCAGCTTGAAATGAATAATATTAAGCCTGTAATAAAGTATATTAATAACAGCCAGATGATAGCGGGAGAGGATTTATGGATTACTGCTTTTGTTGACGATGAAGAGCCTTTGATGCAGGTTAATATTGATTATAGTGTAAATGCTGGCTCCCCGGTGATGGAGGATATGTTTGATGATGGGGAACATAATGATGGTGAAGCCGGAGATAATATTTATGGAGGAGCTATCACATACATTGATTTTGGTATGACTATTAAATATACGGTTTATGCTGCCGACAGCGCTCTGAATACTTCACAAATGCCTTGTGAGCCTATAGTTCTTGAATTGTATCCTTCAGAATTCTCACTACTTTTCATCAATGAGTTTATGGCTGGTAATGATAGTACAATAGCCGATGAAAACGGCGAATATAATGATTGGATAGAGGTTTACAACGGTGACAATGTTCCTGTATGGCTTGGTGATAAGCATCTTACTGATAATTTTGAAAATCCGGACAAGTGGCAAATGCCTGATTATACAATGCAACCCGGTGAGTTTGTGCTGTTTTGGGCAGATAAAGACCCTGAACAGGGGCCGTTTCATACTAATTTTAAACTGAGTAAGATAGGAGAGGAGATCGGATTATTTGATAGTGAGTCAACAGGTTTTGCTGTTCTTGACTCAATTACTTATGGGGAGCAGCAAAGCGATATTTCAATGGGGAGGGAAACAGATGGTGCAGATATTTGGGTCTTCTTTAATCAGCCGACACCTGGAGAGAGTAATGTCCCCGGAGCTATTGATGAGCAGATTTTCCTGGCTACTATAAAGGTTTTCCCTAATCCGGTAACAGATGGAATCATCTATTTTGACGGATATTATAATATTAAATTAATAAACTCCTTCGGACAGATAGTTTTGGAAGGTGAAAATGTATCTTTACTTGATGTAAGCCGTTTTGGAAAAGGAATTTATATAATTATTACAGATGAAGGGCTTACTGCTAAAGTTTTAACCAGATAAGATTACAAATTATGATAATGAAATTCAAAATTCTTTTTCTTGCATTTTTTCTTGCCGGTGTTCAGACCGGAGCTCAAAATATTGTGAAGCTTTCACATGAAGTTTGCGATTCAATTAATTCTGTTTATACAGGAAGAGGAAATGTAAAAGTGGCTACGCAGTTTAATATTCAATATGATGTTTTAAGAAATCACCCCGATTTATTTTTCGGTGATACTACTAAAGCTGATTTAGAAAGGATAAATAAATTTATTCATGAAATTGTACAGCAACTAAGCCGTAGTTGCCCGGTGTATAAACTGGAGCACACTTTTCTGACAGGAGAGACCAGCATTCTTGACCTGGAGAAGCTTTTTTCTGCCGGTCAGATAGACAGCCTGCAAATGGAAGTTGCAAACCTGAGAAAGAATAAGGATTTCGGATTGCTGATTGTTACGGTTGATGACCTCTATCCTTATACAAATATAAAAGACTATGCAATAGGTCAGGGATATGTGTGGAGCATAGGTAGTGGACTTTCAAAAGGAGGAATTGTGGTGGTTTTTAGTAAAAAGCTAAAAAAGGTAAGGATATCTACTTCATCACTTTCAAAACAATTCCTGCCCGATGAAGAAGCTCAGAAGCTGATTGATAAAATACTTCTTCCAAAATTTCCCAGGGGGCAATATTATGAGGCAATGATTGATCTTGTCAAACAGCTGGAAGCTCAGCTTTAGTAATAAAGGTTCTTTAATGGATAAATGCTATTTTTATTTATTCAAAAAATGTGAATGTAATGCGACAATGATTGAATGCAGGAATGCTTAAATATGAAAATAATTTGTAAAGTTCAGACATTGCACTATTTGTGATTATGTTTTATTTTATTCTTGCATTTAATCATTTAAGCATTCAATCATTAACAATAAATATTTTTATGTTCTATTAAATTCGTGGTAGAACCGTAATATAAAACAGGCTCACATTTTTTTTATATTACTTCATCTTCCTGCCCGAAAGAATTTGCTCAGGCGAGGATACAAAGAAACCAAATTAATTATCTTTGCAGAGAATTTAAACAGTAGATATGATAGTAGTTACAGGAGCGGCAGGTTTTATAGGTAGTGGTCTTGTCAGCAAACTTAATAATGAGGGCCATAAGGATATTGTGGTGGTTGATAAATTTGATATTCCGGGAAAAAGCAAAAATCTGGAAGGGAAGAGCATTATCAAGAAGGTTGACAGGGATGATTTTTTTATATGGTTTGTTGAAAATCATAAGAATATTGATTTTGTTTTTCATATTGGTGCCAGAACCGACACTACTGAATTTGATGTAGAGGTTTTTAATAAGTTGAATCTGAATTATACCAAAGGTGTTTGGGAGATTTGTGTGAAATATGCAAAGCCGCTTGTTTATGCCTCATCAGCTGCTACATATGGACTGGGAGAATATGGGTATAATGATGATCATGATGTTGTCAGGAAACTCAAACCGCTTAATCCATATGGAGAGTCCAAAAATGATTTTGATAAATGGGCTTTAAAGCAGGATGAAAAACCGATATTCTGGGCGGGAATGAAGTTTTTTAATGTTTATGGCCCCAATGAATATCATAAGGGAAGGATGGCGTCTGTAATTATTCATGCTTTTAAGCAGATAGAGGAAACAGGCAAAGTGAAATTATTCCGCTCACATAATCCTGAATTTGAAGATGGCAGGCAGTTACGCGATTTTGTTTATGTTAAGGATGTAACTGATGTGCTTTACTTTATGATGATAAAACGTCCGCTTTCAGGTTTATATAATTTGGGAACAGGAAAAGCCCGCAGTTTCCTGGATCTGGCAATTTCTACTTTTGCTGCTCTTAATAAGGAACCTGAAATTGAATTTATTGATACTCCCAAAGATATTCGTGATAAGTACCAGTATTTCACTGAAGCCAATATGAAAAAGCTTAAGACCGCCGGATATGACAAACCTTTCGTAGAATTGGAAGACGGCATTAAGGATTATGTGCAGAATTACCTTATGGAGGATAAGTATTTTTGACTTGCAAGTCACCTGATGACTTCAGGTGGAAGCTTCTGAGAATGATTTGAGATATAAGTTCAGTTTGCAGATGACGTCATCTGGTGATTAGCGGCTGGTGATTTGATATCTCTAATGACTGCTCTCAACAAACAGTGAATTTATTTTTGAAGTGTTTATTTTATCTTTCAGGAATAAATCTTGAAAAGTAATGGTGATTTAGCATCTGCTATTGTCAGGAGATATCTTCCTTCAAATCTAAAAGAAACTGCTTTAACTTTTTCAGAGTTTTAACAACTTCAATGTTATTAATAGTCTCTTCCTTATTATCCTTCAGTTTCCTTTTGGCTCCCTCAAGTGTGAAGCCTCTTTCCTTGACCAGATGATAAATAATGTGAAAATTGTCAACATCAGCTTGGGTGAAGAGCCGGTTTCCCTTTTTGTTTTTCTTTGGGTTTATAATGTCAAATTCTTTTTCCCAAAAACGGATAAGTGATGTATTAACATCAAACATTTTAGCAACTTCGCCGATAGAATAGAATAACTTATGGGATTTTTGGTCTTTCACCTGCTAGATATTTAGTCAAGTGATTGTGTAGGCCGTGTAGAAAGTTCCAGTACAGTCTCGTACTCCTCGGGTGTGAGATCATTAAAGAAATAGTAAATCGGATTAACTGCTTTCCCATCTTTTCTGACTTCATAATGAAGATGCGGAGCTGTTGATTTCCCAGTATTACCTACTGTTGCAATTACTTGCCCTCTTTCTATTTTTTGTCCTTTATGTACTTTGAATTTATGGATGTGAGCATAAAATGTCTGGTATCCATACCCATGGTCAATGAGAATACGGTTTCCATAACCACGACGTGATTTCTTAATTTCTTTAACAACGCCATCACCGGTAGAATAAATAGGTGTACCAATAGGAGCTGAGAAATCAATTCCTTCATGAAATTTCTTAACTTTATAAATCGGGTCTGTCCTGTAACCATAATATGATGACAGCCTTTTTAAGTTCTTATTGCTTACAGGCTGGATGGCCGGGATGCAGGCAAGCATCTTTGTTTTGTTCTTTGCCATCTCAAAAACCTCGTCAAACGACTTAGATTGAACAACAAGCTCGCTGACAATCTTATCCAGCTTTTTGGCTGTATAAATTATAACATCCGAATTCTTATATCCTTCCAGTTTTGAATATCTGTCGGTACCACCAAATCCTGCTTTGCGAATAGCTGAAGGAATAGGCTCGGCTTCAAAAATTACGCGATAAATATTATCATCCCTGTCGGCCAGGTCGTTCAGAACCATTTCGGCATTATTCAATCTTTCATTAAGAATCTGGTATTGCAGGTCGAACTGTGCGATTTCGCGCTTCAGCATCTTCTCTTTTGGTGAATCCAGAAAGGTATAGGCCAAAAAAATCACAACAGTAGCAAACACCATTCCCGTTGCAACAACCCAAAGGATTTTTAGTAACCTCCGTTTAAATGAAGGTTTTACCTCTTCAAACTGAAGTGACTTCTTATTAAATTCATAATTTATCTTAGCCATATTATTTTATATTCCTTAACTGATAAAAATGTTTCAAAAAAATTAAGAAATATTTCAAGGTGCAAAATTAAGGAAATAAATTAATTTTGCAATCTTTTTATTTTTGAGTATCAACACTTAATTGTTAATATTTATTAAATTATGGATTCAAAACAGGTCAGACAAACATTTTTCGATTTTTTTAAATCAAAAAATCACAAAATAGTTCCCTCAGCTCCAATGGTTGTTAAAAACGACCCCACTCTTATGTTTACGAATGCCGGGATGAACCAGTTCAAAGATATTTTTCTTGGACATTCAAAGCCGGCGCACTTACGTATTGCTGATTCGCAAAAGTGCCTCAGGGTTTCCGGAAAGCATAATGATCTTGATGAAGTCGGACACGATACATATCATCATACTATGTTTGAAATGCTTGGTAACTGGTCGTTTGGCGATTATTTTAAAAAGGAAGCCATTGCCTGGGCCTGGGAGTTGCTTGCCGGAGTTTATAATATTAAAAAGGAGAATCTATACATCACTGTCTTTGGCGGTGATGAAGCTGATGGCCTGGAAAAAGATATGGAGGCGTATAACTTCTGGAAAGAGTTTGTTCCTGAAGAAAGAATACTATTTGGCTCGAAGAAGGATAATTTTTGGGAGATGGGCGAATCAGGGCCTTGTGGTCCT
>JAOZOC010000760.1 GCA_029933495.1 Bacteroidales bacterium | reverse complement strand
CCGGCAAAGAATATGATAAAGGAGAGCAGTTTTGTAGCAACAGTTTCGGCTTTCATATAGCCATAAGGATATTTTTTGTCAGGTGGTTTTGAAATTATTCTTGTAGTGTAGAGTGTGATAAAAAAGGTAAAAACATCTGATAACGAATCAATTCCATCGGCGATAACAGCAAAACTTCCCGAAATAAAGCCAACAACGATTTTAAGCAGGGAAAGAATGGAATTTCCTACTATCCCAATCCACGATGCTTTTTTTAGCTCTTTTGTTCGTTTTGTACTCAATGATGAAATTTATTTTGAGATATTCCTATTTTCTTAAAAAATGCAACAACCAAGTATATATGTTTTGACAAAAATAGCTTAATTTTGGCGGAAAATCAACGCTCAATGAAAAATTTATCGGAAGAGATTAGTATACTGGCTGAAAAGTACCGTGACTATACCGCAGAAAACCTGTCAAAATTGATTAAAATAAAGTCTCTTAGCAAAGAAGAGAAAGAGGTTCAGTTGGAGCTCTATCGACAAATGGAAGAGGCAGGTTTCGATGAGGTGAAAATAGACGGACTGGGAAATGTGATTGGTCGTATAGGAAATGGCAGTAAGGTTCTTGCTATTGACGGTCATATGGATACAGTGGATATGGGAAACCCTGACAACTGGGATTTTGATCCACTTTCAGGTGATATTAAAGATGGGTTTGTGCACGGACGTGGTACTGTTGATCAGGAAGGAGGCCCTGCATCATTTGTTACCTCCGGCCGTATCCTAAAGGAGTTGGGATTCGATAAGGATTTGACAATATATTTTGTGGGTAGCGTTATGGAAGAGGACTGCGACGGACTTTGCTGGAAATACATCATTGAAGAGGATGATATCAGGCCTGATTTTGTGATTAGTACCGAACCCACTAATTTGAATATCTATCGCGGACATCGTGGAAGAATGGAGATTGAAGTGAGTTTTTATGGTATTTCGGCTCATGGCTCTGCTCCCGAAAGAGGGAAGAATGCAATTTATATGGCATCAAAGGCAGCATTAGAAATAGAAAAGCTTAACGAAGGATTGGCTAATGATGAGTTTCTTGGAAAGGGTAGTATTACCATTTCTGAGATTGTGTCAGGCAGCCCTTCTTTATGTGCTGTATCCGACTTTGCGAAAATCCATCTCGACCGCAGACTTACGTGGGGTGAGACAAAAGAGATTGCAGTTAAAGAGATTATGAATATTGTGAAAGATGTTAATGCAAAGGTTGAAGTGCTTTATTATAAAGAGAAGGCATACACCGGATTAGAATATGGAATGGAAAAGTATTATCCCACCTGGAAAATGCCAGAAGACCACCCGATTGTTCAAACCGGAGTAAGGTCGTTTAAAAATCTTTTTGGTAAAAATCCAATAATAGATAAGTGGACCTTTTCAACAAATGGAGTTACTATTAATGGAATTTATGGAATACCAACAATAGGTTTCGGGCCGGGAAATGAGGTTTTGGCTCATGCACCAAATGAAAAGGTATCTGTTGATGATTTGGTGAAAGCCTCTGCTTTTTATGCGGCTTTTGCTTATGAGATGGCTAAAGAGTAGATGTTTAGGATTATTATTACCAAGCGTGGACGCTTG
>JAOZOC010000759.1 GCA_029933495.1 Bacteroidales bacterium | reverse complement strand
GCAAAAAAGAAACTTGAGGAGTTCGGGCTTTGGGAAAAGGTTGTGAACAACAATAATATGATCTTGCTGCATCCTCTTGGGTATCACGATATGTTACGATTAAATATGAGTGCTAAGGTAGTTCTTACTGACAGCGGAGGATTGCAGGAAGAGTGTACGGTTCTGGGAACTCCTTGTCTGACCCTGCGCTGGAATACTGAAAGACCGGTAACACTTCGTGAGTATGGTGGAGCAAGCGTATTAGTAGGAAATAATGTTGAAAGAATAAGAGAAGAGTACAACAATACCTTAAAACTTGCAAGAAAACCGGACAGACCTGAACTGTGGGACGGAAAGACTGCAGAGAGGTGCGTGAAGGAGATTGCGGGTTTCAGTAAATAATATACTAATTCTTGACGGAGCCTGTACCGATTTAACGGTATTTACCTGCATGCATCGGGCAGACAAAACAAAGCTGTTTATAAGTAGTTAATAATCTAATGGTTGAAAAACGATTAATTCAATACACCTGCTGTTCACAGAAATGATTATCTTTGCAACATAGATAAAATATTATCTGTAATGATATATAATTAACAATAATGGATAGTATATTAACTGATAAGGGTATTATTCTTGATGATTTTAATCCGGGAGCTGTAGCAAAAAAAATAGCCGGAAGGATGAAAAGGTACCGGTTACTCAAAAACTTAACACAGGAGGGCCTGGCAAAGATGTCCGGGGTTAGCCTTGGTAGCTTAAAGCGTTTTGAAAATCAATATAAGATATCATTACAGCATCTCCTGAAACTTGCTCTGACTTTGGATGCGCTGGATGAATTCCATGACCTTTTTCCTGATAAAAAGTATCAAAGTATTGATGATATTATCAAAAGCAGGAACGTAAAAGAACGAAAGAGGGGCAGAAATGTATGAGTCGGTTGATGTAATAAAAGTTTTTTCTGAGGAGAAATATGTCGGCAGAATAGCTTTATCTCCTGAAAACCTGTGTATGTTTGAGTACGATGCAGAATTTTTATCAGATGGTTTTTCCATTTCACCCTTTTATCTTCCGTTGCGTTCAGGACTTTTTACTGCCCGTCGTGAACCTTTTAACGGACTGTTTGGTGTATTTAACGACAGCTTGCCAGACGGTTGGGGAAATTTATTGATAGACAGATATTTGTTAACAAAGGGTATTAAACCTCAGTCTCTTTCGGTACTTGACAGGCTGAGTATTATAGGCTCGTCCGGAATGGGTGCACTAAGATATGCTCCGGACAGACATATAGAAGCAGACAGAGAAATAAACGACATAAATATTCTTGCTGCTGAAGTTAATAAAGTGCTTTCGGAAGTTGATTACAATGTACCGTTGGATGTACTTGCTGAAATGGGAGGTTCACCGGGCGGTGCCAGACCAAAAGTGTTAATCAGCTTTAAAGGTAATCCCTGGATGGTTAAATTCCCATCTGCTTTTAATCAGGACAATATTGGCCGGATTGAATATAAATACTCTTTAGTTGCAAAAAGATGTGGAATTGAAATGCCTGAAACAGAATTGCTTGAAGGAAAATATTTTGGTGTTAGAAGATTCGACAGAGATGGCGACAGAAGAATACATATACATTCAGCCTCAGGTTTGT
>JAOZOC010000758.1 GCA_029933495.1 Bacteroidales bacterium | reverse complement strand
CCTGCTATTGTGAATCTTTTAACAATAGCTCTATTTAAATCACTTCTAAATTTAAAAAATCATTTGGTCATGTGAAATATTTGAGATTATTTTGAGCTGTTATTTAATTAACAGCTATATGATAACCCATTTAAAGATATAATTATATGAGTTCAAATGTTCAAAGTATCGTTGAAAAGTATGGCAATAATACTAATCGTCTAATGGATATTCTGCATGATATTCATTTCGAAAAAGGATTTGTCTCGAATGAGGAGATGAAAGAGATTGCCCTGCTACTCAATATTTCAAAGGTTGATGTGGAGCAGACATTGACGTTCTATCATTTTTTTAGTGAGAATCCACGTGGTAAATATACCATATATTTAAACAACAGTCTTGTTGCAGAAATGATGGGTAGAGAGGAAGTTGCAAAAACATTCGAAAAAGCTACTGGTATAAAATTTGGGACTGTTTCTGATGACGGTCTTTTTGGATTATACGACACTTCCTGCATTGGGATGAATGATCAGGAGCCTGCTGCGATAATAAACGGAATTGTCTTTCCCAAAGTAACAACATATCGTGTTAAGGAATTAATCAGATCATTCAGACAGGGACATACTGTTGAGGATATGATAAATAGCTTTGGGGGTGGTCAAAACCAATCGGAGCTTGTTCATGCAATGGTTACAAATAACCTTAACCGTCGTGGCGCAGTAATTTTTTCGGATTATACACCAGGTGAAGGACTCGAAAAATTAAAATCACTACAACCACAGGATATAATAGACGAAGTTAAAAACTCAAACATCCGGGGACGTGGTGGTGCCGGGTTTCCGACAGGTCTTAAATGGGACTTCTGCTCAAAAGCCGAAGGTGAAGAAAAATTCGTTTTGTGTAATGCTGACGAAGGTGAGCCGGGGACATTCAAAGACAGGGTTATTCTTACAGAGCGCCCAAGCCTGATGTTTGAGGGGATGATTATTGCCGGGTATGCAATAAATGCAAAACTCGGCCTTTTATACCTGCGCGAGGAATATTATTATCTCAAAAAACATCTGGAATTTGTTTTGAACGATTTTCGTCAAAAGGGTTGGCTTGGAAATAATATTCTTGGAATTGAGGGATTCAACTATGATATCAGGATACAGTTTGGTGCCGGAGCTTATGTTTGCGGCGAGGAATCGGCTTTGATAGAATCCTGTGAAGGTAAACGCGGTGAACCCAGAAACAGGCCGCCTTTTCCCGTACAGATAGGTTATCTTAATCAACCAACTATTATTAATAATGTAGAGTCGCTTTCATCTGTCACAAAAATTATTGCAAATGGAGCAGGTTGGTTCAAGTCGATGGGAACAAAAGAATCATCGGGAACTAAGCTGTTAAGTATTTCGGGAGATTTGAAATATCCCGGGACTTTTGAGGTTGAGTGGGGAATAACTATTAATGAAATGCTTGAAATGGCCGGAGCTACAGATGTTAAGGCTGTTCAGGTTGGAGGTCCATCAGGCAGGCTTATTGGCTCTAATGAGTTTCACAGAACAATTTGTTATGAAGACCTACCGACAGGTGGAGCTATGATCGTCATTGGCGAGGATAAAAGCATTCTTGATGTGGTTATGAACTTTATGGAGTTCTTTATTGATG
>JAOZOC010000757.1 GCA_029933495.1 Bacteroidales bacterium | reverse complement strand
CTAATCATTAAGGAGAAAAAGAGCTTCATTAAATGAAACATTTGAAATATAGTTTAATAGTCGTATTAAGTTTGTTAATCGGGCTTGCCGGATGTGATAGCAATAAATCTGAGAAATCAGGGAAGGTTGAGGATAAGCAGATTGTTGACCCTGTCCTGGCAGAGCTGGATGCAATTAATCAAAAAATTACGGCTGATACTCTGAATGCTGATTTGTATGAGGAGAGGGCTGAGTTTTATTACAAAAATAAGCAGATTAATGAGGCACTCAAAGATATTCGAAAAGCACTTTCCATTGATTCATCATATTCAAATTATTATGTTACTCTTTCTGATATATATCTGGAAATGGGTAAATTAAAAAACTCTATTATTGCTCTTGACAGAGCTGTTGAGCTTGATTCGAAAAATCAGGATGCCTGGCTCAGACTTGCTGAGATGAGTATTGTGTTCAATGAATATCACAAAGCTCTTGGGTATATTGATAAGGCGATGAAGATTGATGATATGAACCCGAAACCATACTTTCTTCGGGGGCAGGTAATGTTGGAAACAGGTGATACTATTCACGCAATAACGAATTTTCAAAAGACAATTGAGGTTGATCAGGACTTCTTTGACGCTCAATATCAGCTTGGTCTGCTTTATCTGGGAAAGAAAAATAGTCTTGCAGTTGATTATTTTAACAATGCCTTGAATATTGACCCTAACAGTATAGAGGCAAAATACTATCTTGGTATTTATTACCAGGAAACAGGCGATTATGAAAAGGCCATAAACATTTATCAGTCAATTCTGGAGAAGAATCCTGATTATGTGTTCGCTACATATAATATCGGGTTTATAAACCTTGTATATCTTGAGAATTACGACGAGGCCATTGAATTCTTTACAAAGGCAATCGGACAACATCCGGATTATATTGATGCAATCTATAACAGGGGTTTGAGTTATGAAATGAAGAAAGATGCAATGAGCTCAAAAAGAGATTATGAAAAGGTTCTTGAGCTGAGGCCAAACTATCAAAAAGCTGTTGACGGGTTGAATCGTGTGGATGAGTATCTGAGTGGGAGGTAAGGAAAGGTTTCTTGCTTCTTGTTTTTGTCATTTTATTAAATTCTCAATTATTATGAAAAAACTGTTATTCCCAATTTTCATTTTCTCGTTGTTTTTTATGGTTTCCTGTGAAAATGAAAATAATGAAAAAAATTTATTCCCAACAGAAACCGAACGGGTATGGATTGGTCCTAATGTATGGGCAAACCCTCTGCAAGACTGGAAATTAGATAATGGAAAGCTGGTATGTCTTTATTCCGGCAAGAACAGGAATGTTAATTTTTTAACATACCGTATTGAAAATCCTGATAAAGGATTTGAGATATCTTTTGAATGTGGCTTCATGAACACAAAGGAAATCTCGGATAAGGATTTTGTTGGAATTCGTCTTGGTGCAATTGGTCCCTTTAATGACTACAGGAGCGATGCCATTTATGGCAAAGGACTTAACATTGGCCTTACAACAACAGGAAAGTTATTTGCCGGTACCGATACATTACAGATTGAAGATTTTCAAAAAAACTTCCCATCAAAATTTGATTTTGAGATAGCCCTAAAAGAAAATTTGAAGGAATA
>JAOZOC010000756.1 GCA_029933495.1 Bacteroidales bacterium | reverse complement strand
CATTGAAGCATTATAATAGTAATTGTTTTATCATGTTTTCTTGTTTTCCACTAAACCCGCAGTAGTACCAAAAAATCAAGATATTACCACGAATTTATTGGAATAATGAAATGGGAACAGTTTAGTTATTATTCCATTTTCCCAATTCTCCATTATTTCAATATGAACAACTTCACCCATTAAAATACCAGTAGTACCAAAATTAATTTATATTTTTTTCATAAGTATAATTAATTATATACTTTTGTTTCCGATATTTCAATTTTGAATAGAAAAGACAGGTTTATGAAAAAAATAATGTTATTGGGTGATGAGGCTATAGCTCAGGGTGCTGTTGATGCAGGGATTTCAGGAATTTATGCTTACCCTGGAACTCCTTCCACGGAGATTATGGAACATATTATGCGTACTAAGGAAGGCAAGGATGGTATAATCAGAACAGGTTGGGCTTCAAATGAAAAAACGGCTATGGAATCTGCCATTGGTATGTCCTATTCCGGAAAACGATCAATAGTAACTATGAAACATGTCGGGCTTAATGTTGCTGCCGATGCATTTATCAACTCTGCTATAACTGGCGCAAACGGTGGATTAGTTGTTGTTTCGGCTGATGATCCCTCAATGCACTCATCGCAAAACGAACAGGACTCCAGGTTTTATGGGAAGTTTGCAATGATCCCTATCCTTGAGCCTTCAAATCAGCAGGAAGCCTATGATATGGTAGGATATGGACTCGATCTTTCAGAAAAATACAGCACACCGGTTTTAATGCGAATTACAACAAGACTAGCTCATTCAAGATCAGGAGTTGTTGTATCAGAGAAAAAAGAGCAAAATTCCCTGCGTTTGCCTTCTGACCCAAAACAGTTTATCCTTCTGCCTGCTATTGCACGGAAAAGGTATAAATATTTGCTTGGTAACCAGAGTGCTTTTATTGAAGAGTCTGAATCATCCTCCTTCAATCATTATTTTGAGGGAACTGACAAAAGCCTCGGAATAATTGCCTGTGGTCTTGCATATAATTACCTTATGGAGAATTATCCTGAGCGTGATCTGCCTCATCCTGTTTTAAAAATTGGACAATATCCGTTGCCGGAAAACAAACTTAAACAGTTATATGATGAGTGTGATGAAATACTTGTCCTTGAAGATGGTTATCCTGTTGTTGAAGAGGCAATTAAAAGCTTTTTCGGGCTTGGTAAAAACATTAAGGGCCGACTTGATGGTACCGTTCCAAGAGATGGAGAACTAGACCCCCGAAGAGTAGCATCTGCACTTGGTATGGATGTGCCACACAAGAAAGAAGTTCCATCTTTGGTGGCTGCTCGTCCGCCGCAGTTGTGCAAAGGATGCCCGCACATATTTTCATACCGTGCATTAAATGAAGCTTTATCAGGCTTGTCAAGAGGAAGGGTTTTTGCCGACATAGGATGTTATACTCTTGGTGCACTCGAACCATTTGATGCCATAAACAGTTGTGTCGATATGGGAGCATCTATAACTATGGCAAAAGGGGCAGCCGACTCAGGTTTGGTTCCTGCGGTGGCAGTTATTGGGGATTCAACATTTACCCACTCCGGAATGACAGGCCTGTTGGATGTCGTTAATGACGGATCTCGCGTAACAGTTTTTATC
>JAOZOC010000197.1 GCA_029933495.1 Bacteroidales bacterium | reverse complement strand
CGCAGGCTTCGCAGGTAAGATAAATATCAGCCATAAACTGCATCTCAATTTTTACAACACCTTCGCCTTCACACTCTTCACACCGTCCTCCTTCTACATTAAAAGAAAAATAGCCGGGTTTGTATCCTCTTATTTTTGCTAGTTTCTGACTTGCAAACAAAGTTCTGATGTCGTCATAGGCTTTAACGTATGTTGCCGGGTTTGACCTTGAGGAACGGCCTATTGGATTCTGATCAACAAGTTCCACATTTGAAATACGGTTGTAATCTCCTGATATTTTATCGAATTTCCCTGTCCTTTGTCCATAACCTCCATGCATTTTTTTCAGGGCAGGATAGAGGATGTTTTTTACAAGTGATGTTTTGCCTGAGCCACTCACACCGGTAACTACCGTTAGCAGATTTAGGGGAAACTTCACAGAAATTCCCTTAAGGTTATTTTCTCTCCCACCGGAAATTTCTATAAAATCTTTAATCTTTCGTCGTCTTTGCGGAATATCTATTTTTAGTTCGCCATTCAGATATTTTGCAGTCAGGCTGTTATTATCTTTAACCAGCTCAGCATAGGTTCCCTGAAAAACCAACTCTCCACCGTGGATACCTGCTCCCGGTCCGATATCAATAACCTCATCCGCAGCCTTTATTACCTCCTCTTCGTGTTCAACAATTATTACAGTATTTCCGGTATCGCGCAACTGTTGCAGAACCTTTATCAGTCTGTTTGTGTCGCGGGGATGAAGTCCGATACTCGGTTCATCCAGAATGTACAGCGAGCCCACGAGGCTGCTTCCCAGTGATGTCGCAAGGTTAATCCTTTGCGACTCTCCGCCCGAAAGCGAATTGGAAAGTCTGTTTAATGTCAGATAACCAAGGCCCACGTCCATTAGGTATTGCAATCTATTCTCAATTTCGATCAGTAATCGCTTTGCAATTTTCTTATCAAAATCACTAAGATCCAGCTCTTTAAAGAATGTAAATGCCTCATCAACCGGCATTAGTACCACATCGCTTATTGACTTTCCTTTTATCTTTACATAATTTGCATCTTCCCGCAGGCGTGTTCCCCTGCATTCAGGGCAGACTGTTTTTCCCCTGTATCGCGAAAGCATTACCCTGTACTGAATTTTATAGCTTTGCTCCTCTACAAATTTGAAAAAATCATTCAGACCGTAAAAATATTCGTTACCTGTCCAAAGAAGCCGGAATTGTTTTTCAGTCAGTTCGTAGATTGGTTTGTGAACAGGAAAATCGAATTTATAAGCATTACGAACAAGTTGATCTTTCCACTCGCTCATCTTTTCGCCCTTCCAGCAGGCAATAGCCTCTTCATAAACTGATAAGTTCCTGTTTGGAATAACAAGGTCTTCGTCAATTCCAATTATATTTCCGAAGCCTTCACATTTCTTACAAGCTCCGTAAGGGTTATTAAAGCTGAAAAGATTTACTGACGGTTCCTCGAAACTAATGCCGTCTGCTTCAAATTTGTTAGAGAACTTTTTAATTCTTTTTTCTCCTGCTGTTTCAGTCTCAATCAAGCAAAGTCCGTTTCCTTCAAAAAAGGCTGTTTCCACCGAATCTGCTATCCTTGCCTGAGTATCCTGATCTGTCTCATTAATAATTATTCTGTCGATTACAACAAAGATACTTTTGCTTTTAGGTGTTTTTTCGAGGGCCTTTTCAATTCTTATTATTTCATCTTTTATCTTTATCCTGCTAAATCCTTGCTGTAACAGAATCGACAATTCATCTTTTGTGCTCCTGTTGTCTTTACTGTGCAAGGGTGCAAGCACTAAAGCCGATGAGCCTTTTTCCAGTGAAAGGATATAATCCACAACATTTGTTACTGTTTGCCTTTTAACCGGTTTTCCAGAGACAGGTGAATAGGTTATTCCAATTCTTGCAAAAAGAAGTTTCAGGTATTCGTATATTTCAGTTGATGTTCCGACCGTTGATCTTGGATTTCGTGTGTTTACCTTTTGTTCGATGGCAATGGCAGGAGCGATTCCTTTAATGTAATCAACTTCAGGTTTGCTCATCCTTCCTAGAAATTGTCGCGCATACGAACTCAGGCTCTCAACATATCTTCTTTGTCCGTCAGCATAAAGAGTATCAAATGCCAGCGATGATTTTCCTGAACCTGAAAGCCCGGTAATAATAACCAGCTTGTTTTTAGGAATTATTACGTCCATATCTTTGAGATTATGAACTTTAGCACCTTTTATATAGATGAAATTATGTGGGTCGGGAGCAGAAAAATCCTGTTTTGTCATATTTAATATTTTCAACGGAGACAAAATTATTAAAATTATTTTTGCATATTATTATATTTTATTTTACTTTTGCAAAACAATTTAAGAAAAAGTCTTAATATTAAGTATTAAAATTCAAAAAAAGGAGAACGCCTATAGAGAAAAATATCTACGCTAAACTTTAAAAAAAGGAGAATAGTATGAAAGCTCAAACACTTAGTGATAAGGAGCTTATAAGTAGATATTTAAAGGGCGACCATAACGGCCTTGAATTACTTATCCATCGTCACAAGAACAGAATTTACGGGTATATCCTTATGATTGTAAAAAATAAGGAGTTAGCCGATGATATTTTTCAGGATACATTTATTAAAGTTATTAATACCATAAGAGGAGGTTCCTACAATGAGGAAGGTAAGTTTTTGCAATGGGTGATGCGGATTGCCCATAACCTGATAATTGATCACTTCAGAAAATCAAAACGTATTCCGGTAATTGAGAATAGTCAGAATGATGATTATAACATTTTTGACACTCTGGATGTGAACGATGCTTCTATTGAGGATAAAATGATAACTGAGCAGATTCATAAGGATGTGAAGAAGCTTATTGAATATCTGCCTGATGAGCAAAGGGAAGTTCTGTATATGAGGCATTTTGCTGAGATGAGTTTCAAGGATATTGCCGAAACTACTAATGTAAGTATCAATACGGCCCTTGGCAGGATGAGGTATGCTCTTATTAATCTTCGGAAAATTATTGAAGAGAATAATGTGGTTTTGACTGCTTAATATTGTTTATTCATAATAAAAAGATGTATTTTTGTTTTGCGAAAAAAAATGTAAAACAAAAAGTCTTTTTATTATGAAAAAATTTCTTCCTTTTCTTTTTGTCTTGTTTGCAATTAATCAATTGACTGCACAATCAGTTTCTTATATTTATAAAGATTTGATTGTTGCGGGAATTCCCCCCAGTTTCTCTAATTTACCTTTCTACAGATCATTGCCGAATAATAATCTATTTAGAGATAATATGTCAGCCGCTTATAAAAATGAATTAGCGTTGAAGCCTGATTCACTGTTTATCAAGTTACAGAATGATTATTTTTTTGAAGTTTTTACTTATGATTCCGACTGGAATAATATCGAAACCATCAGAAAAAAAGATTATGATGGAGTTTGGGTAAACTATCAGAAGAAATCGTACACATATAATGCTAATGGTGATCCATTATCCACCCTGCAATATACCTGGGAAAACGGGGAATGGAAAGAACAGTATAAGAATCAGTATTCTTATGACGGAAATGGGAATCTGTTAAAAGTTTTAACATTGGAGATGAATTATGACTGGAGTAATTTTGGTTTAACAACATATACGTATGATGATAATACAGAAACTGTATTGATTCAGCAATGGATAGATGGCGGATGGGTTAATGATTTTAGGGCGTTTTATACGTATGATGAGAACGGCTTATTAACATCAAGTGAGATGCAGGATTTTGTCAATAATGCATGGTTGAATCTGTACCTATATACAATCTCTTACGATAATGAAAACAGAATTTCAGTTTATATTCATCAGAAATGGGAAAATAGTATTTGGGGGAATTATACAATAAGCAACTTTACATATAATGACAAGGGAGATGTAAGTGATATTATGGTTAGCAATTGGTTAAGTAATGGTTGGGTTGAATCGAATAGGTTTTCATTCGTTTATGACGGATTCCGTAATAAATGGAGTGATTATCATCAGGTCAAAAGCAACGGTGAATGGCAGAACTATAGAAAAACCGAGTTTAATTTACAAGATGGTTTTGCAGAAGGTATAGTTTATAAGTGGCTTAATGATGAATGGCAGGAATCAACATATCCCTTCGGAATAGAAATTTATTTACAGGGGCAATCTGTCTTTTTCTATAATGCCAGATGGATTAATATATATTATACCGATATTACCGGCGTTGATGAGCAAAATGCTAATAATGAAGAACTTTTTAATTTCTTTCCAAATCCTGCATCTGATATAATAAGTATTGAGATTGACGATTACATTCAACAAGAAACCGTTCAATTTGAATTTGTTGATAAGGTTGGGAGGATTTGTAAGTATGAAGAAGTAGCACAGGGAAGTAATTTGATAACAATAAATGTTGGTGATTTACCTGCCGGTCTTTATGTATTACGTACAACCATTGGGAAACGTACCTCTTTTAAAAAGGTAATTATTATTAGATAAATAAAAAATACAAATATTAAAAAATAAACCGGAGTGTTTTAGCGTTAGGTATTTTGTAATTTAAAAATAAATTAAAACTTGCCTATGAAAAACACCTTTACTCAAAATGATTTTAATCTCTTTTTTAATGAATCAAATATCACAGAACAGTGTTCGGACGGCACATTATTAAAGCACTTTTTTAATAAGGAGGAAGAAATGATAGTAGGAAAGAATTTATTGCAAAAGGTTGCCGTTTCTCCTGAAAAAAGAATTCTTGACAGCATTTTTAGTTACTCCAGAGCTTTGATGGTCTTCAAGACTAAAAGAGCAGGAATTGTAAATGCATTAATGAATTAGTAAAGAGATTTTATATTATGAAACCTAACAGTCCCGATAGCATTTGGGAAATCTGTTAGGTTTTTTTATTAGTAGATGATAATGAGAAAAAAAGAGAGATTTGAAAAGATTATAAGCTGGTTTGAGACCAATGTGCCCGTTGCTGAAACAGAACTTGAATATGGCTCAGCCTATGAACTTATTGTTGCGGTTATTCTTTCAGCGCAATGTACTGACAAGAGGGTTAATATAATAACACCGGAATTTTTTAAATATTTTCCTGATGAAAAGGCTTTGTCCCGCGCCGATGTAAATGATGTTTACGAAGTAATAAAAAGCTGCTCGTATCCAAATAACAAAGCGAAAAATCTGATAGGAATGGCAAAAGGCCTTTTAGAAGAGTTTGGAGGTGTTGTCCCTTCTGATGTTGATGAGTTGCAAAAACTTCCGGGTGTTGGCAGGAAAACAGCCAATGTGATAGCTTCCGTTGTTTTTAATAAACCTGCGATGGCGGTTGATACTCATGTTTTTCGTGTCTCTCAGAGGCTTGGATTGACTACGAATGCAAAAAATCCGTTGCAGGCCGAACAGCAGCTTGTAAAGTATATTCCTGAAGATAAGATATCAATTGCACACCATTGGCTTATCCTGCACGGAAGATATGTTTGTCTTGCACGAAAGCCTAAATGTGAGGAATGCGGATTGAAGGAGTTTTGTAAATTTGGCAACAAAAAGGGTTAGTATTTTTAGACCTTTCTTGGCTTTTAGCTTGTTAGCGCTTGCTCTACATAAAAGGACTTGCAGCTTACCACACCACAAATTTACACTTCCCCACAGCCTTACCGGCACTGTAAACCACAGCAAAGTACATTCCCTTTTGCCAGTCTGATACGTTAACAACACTTTTGCCATGATACCTGTAAATCTTCTCTTTGTGTATCTCCTCACCGTAAATATTGAAGCACCTCAATTCAATATTTTGATGATATTCCGTGTTTTCATATTCAAAAGTTATCTTGTTTCCAGATACCGGGTTTGGATAAGCCTTTACCGGTATCTTTTTAAGGCTTGCATAGTATTCTTCCGGTGTGGGCGAATCGTGGATATATGTCCATACAAAGCAATCCGTAAGGTCTATCGTGCCCGATTGTATGCCACCCGGACATAGCGTATCGTAGTTGTGTGGTGTAGGGTCGAAGGGCACATCATTTAGGTTTTCATCTATTTTGTAAACGTAGATGTCTGTTTTTGCCGGATTGCTTTCTTTTACTCCTGAAACAATCACATAATTTGAATCGGATGTTTTTAATATTTTAGGAGAAGAAAAAGCGTTTGGCCTCGACTCCATATTGTATATATTTCCTGCCGTGTCAATAACAAACTCACCTATAGGGTTACCTGAATTTTCCGGCCCGAAATAGACAGCGGCCATAAATAATGTATCATTTATTCTCGCAATATCTCTTATATGATTTCTTTTGTTATCCGGGCTTATCTGCTCATTGTTAATTTGATTATATCCCAGTTCATTACCGTCTTTATCATAAAACATCAGCAATGAAAAAACCTCCGAATTATTCCCAAGCCTTTTTCCTACCCCCATAAATACCGAATCGTTTAATGCAATA
>JAOZOC010000196.1 GCA_029933495.1 Bacteroidales bacterium | reverse complement strand
ACATTATAATCGGCTACCTGCAACAGACGTGTCAAAATACTTTCAACATCTTCACCAACATAACCGGCTTCTGTAAGCACAGTTGCATCGGCAATGGCAAACGGAACTTTCAGCATTTTAGCAATTGTACGTGCAAGTAATGTTTTACCCGTTCCGGTTTCTCCTACCAGGATAATGTTGGATTTTTCTATTTCCACATCATCTTCTTTCTTAACAGGCTCCTGGGTTATCCTTTTGTAATGATTATATACAGCTACTGCAAGGATTTTTTTGGCTTCATCCTGGCCAATTACATATTGATCAATATGTTTTTTGATCTCTATTGGCTTTTGAAGTTCAATCTTTGAAAGCTGATTTTTAGTTTTGGATGAGAGTTCTTCTTTAATGATAGTCTGGGCCTGTGTAACACAATAATCGCATATATGCGCATCAAGGCCTGCAATCAATACGTTTGTCTGAGATTTCTCTCTGCCACAAAACGAACATCTCTCAATTTTCTTTGTCATAGTTTTAGTAATAATAATTATTTGTCAGTTCTGACCAGTATTTCGTCAATCATACCATATTCCTTGGCTTCCTGAGCTGTCATCCAGAAGTCACGGTCGCCGTCTTTCCATATTTTCTTATATGTTTGTCCGGAATGTCTGGCAATAATTTCGTAAAGTTCCTTTTTCAGTTTACTGATCTCTCTTGCTGTAATTTCAATGTCAGAAGCTTGTCCCTGGGCACCACCCATTGGCTGATGTATTAAAACCCTTGAATGAGGTAATGCTGTTCTTTTTCCTTTTTCGCCAGCACAAAGAAGAATGGCTCCCATAGAAGCTGCCATACCTGTACAAATTGTTGCTACTTCCGAAGCAATATATTGCATAGTGTCGTAAATGCCAAGTCCGGCATAAACGCTTCCACCTGGAGTATTCAGATATATCTGGATATCTTTTCTGGCATCAATTGACTCCAGAAACAGAAGCTGCGCCTGAACAATATTTGATACATAGTCATCAATTGGTACACCAAGGAAGATGATTCTGTCCATCATCAATCTTGAGAAAACATCCATTGTAGCTACATTTAATTGCCTCTCTTCAATAATTGTAGGCGAAATGTAGTTTCCGGTTACAGATGTATATTTGTCCAGAGTAATACTACTTATTCCCTGGTGTTTAACCGCATATTTTTTAAATTCATTGTTAATGTTCATGATTGTGATGTTGTTTATGATGTTCCTGTACTATTTTTGTAAATTCGTCGTAAGTTACTGTTTTTTTATTGAGCTTTATTTTCTCTTTAAACAGGTCGCGCATCTGGTTATCAAATAACTCATCGTAAACTTTATTTACCTCTTCTTTATTTTGCATTATAGAGTCGGCTAACCCATCAAGCTGCTTAAGCATCTCCTCATTTGTCGGGTCTATTCCGTAATGTTTAGCAAATGATCGTTTTATGTGCGTGCGAATATCTTTTTCCTCAACTTTAATATCATAGTCTCTGGCAAGCTTGTTAATAATAAGCTGCTGTTTTAATGACTTGGTATATCCGTCAAAGTCTTTTTCAATTTGTTCTTTTGTGAGTTTTTCGTCTGATTCGAGAAGCCACATTTTAAGAAATTCTTCGGGGAACTCAATCGTAATTTTGTTCTGAAGTTCCTCAAGGGTCATATGGACAAAATAATTTTCACTCTCCACCTGATAGTGCTTATTAACATCTTCTCTCAGTTTTTCTTTGAACTCCTCTAAACTCTTGATATCCTCTGTCGGATAAACTTTCTTAAAGAGCTCTTCATTGAGTTCAGCCGGTTTATTTCTGGTGGTTTCTGTTATTGTAAATTCAAAATCAGAATCCATTTTCTCAGCTTCTTCCTTGGGAACTCCAAGCATTGATGCTGTTTCCTGAATATTTCCGCTTGCTTTTAATGGGTTGAAAACAATTTTATCTCCTACTTTCTTTCCAATAAAGCTTTGTTTTACCTTTTCATCTTTAAAATATTTTGGGATAAGGGAGGTGTCGTTCATAATGCCACCTTCTAGTATGCTGCCTTCTTCATTAAGCTGAACAATTTTCCCTTTTACCAGATCTTCCTCTTCAATTGTGTCAACAGTTTGCGGTGATCCGTTACGTTTTTTTACATCTTCAAGATAAAATTCAAGCTTCTCATCATCAACAACTATATCGTAGTAAGCAACTTCAGTTTTATCAGAAAGTTCAAGGTCGAATGTTGGAGCAACAGCTATGTCGAAATAGAAATCAAAAGTCTGATCATTCTCAAAGTCTATTTGTTTTGTCTTTTCAAGGTTTGATAATGGATGTCCAAGCAGCTCAAAGTTGTTATCTTTAATGTAATTATTCAAAGAATCGGAAACTATTTTATTGATCTCATCAGCCAGAACCTGGGTTCCATACATCTTTTTCACAATGCCCATTGGGACTTTTCCGGGCCTGAAACCTTTTAAAGTTGCATTTCTTTGTAATTCCTTTAGGTTTTTATCAATCTTACTCTGATAATCTTCCTGAGTCAACTCAACCTTTATTGTTGAAGTTAAATCGCCTGTCTTTTCTTGTGTTATGTTCATTATCGAATTAATTTATTATTATTTTGGGGTGCAAAAGTATATAAATTATTAAAACCCTGAACTTTTCATTATATAATTACTAAACAAATCAAAGTCTGACATGGTTGCAATAGAAAATTACTATTTGAAATTTCTGGTTTATCCAGGTTAGGGAGCTGGTGAGTATATTAATAATAATAAAAAAGCCCCTGAAACGGGGCTTCCTCATTTATTGTGCGGATGAAGGGACTCGAACCCCCACGCCTTGCGGCACCAGATCCTAAGTCTGGCGCGTCTACCAATTCCGCCACATCCGCAAACCTGTTAAAAAACCGGTGCAAAAATAATTAATTTTATTTAATAAAGTTTTGATTTGAGATTTTCTTTTGATTATTTTTGCCAAAAACAAATTTAAATTTTATTTATTATGAAACAAATAGTTGGTTTTATTGGAATTCTTTTAATAATACTATCAGGGTGTACTGTCATAGCCCAGAAGGATGGTTACGTTGAAGAAGCTAAAGGTAGTATGGTGTCTAAAGGCTACTATGTTAACGGTCAGAAAGATGGTGCGTGGGTTACAGAACAGAAAAGTGGTACTATAACCAAAATTGAGTCGTTTAAAGATGGGAAGAAACATGGAGTATTTATTACTTTCGACCGCAGAGGTTATGTGTCGAAGCAGGAGTATTATAAAAATAGTAAACTTGATGGTTGGGCTATCGAATACTCTTCTTCTAATAAACCAAAATCTAAAATTCAATATAAAGATGGTGTTTTGAATGGGAAAAAGTTTCTCTATTATGATAACGGACGTATGCAGGAGGAGTCGAATTATAAAAACGGTAAGAAGGAGGGGCAGTCTAAATGGTATGACCAGTCACAAAAAGTAATTGCAATTTATAACTACAAAGACGGGAATTTTGAAGGAGAGAACAAGACATTTTTCCCTAACGGGAATGTTATGAAAGTGGAACATTATACAAATAATGTTTTGAACGGAGAGTATAAAGAGTATTACAGGACAGGAAAGCTGAAAGTAACTGGGAGTTATGTAAATGGCCAGAAAGACGGTGAATGGGTTGAGACTGATGAACATGGGCAGGTTGTTAAAACTTCAAAATTTGTTAAGGGAAAAGAGAAATAGGTGGTAGTCCTCAGTCGGTAATCGGTAGTCCTCAGTCGGTAATCGATAATCAATAATATTAATTCTAAAATACAATTAGATGGGTGAAGATCATCATCATGTAAAGAAGATATTAAATCCTTATACAACACTTAAAGGGTATAACTGCTTTGGGTGCTCACCCAATAATTCTTTTGGATTAAAGCTTAATTTTGTTGAGGATGGTGAGTTTCTGGTAGCGGAATGGACTCCTGATCCCAACTTTAGTGGATATAAGAATATATTGCACGGAGGAATCCAGGCAACGCTTCTTGATGAGATAGCAAGCTGGGTTGTACAGATAAAGCTAAGAACTTCCGGCTTTACAGGTAGTCTTAATATGAGATACAGAAAACCAGTCTATGTTGATGAAGGGGCAATAATCATAAAGGCAAAACTGAAGAAGCAGGTTAAGAAACTTGCCTACATTCATGCGTGGCTCTATAATTCAAATGGTGAACTTGGAAGTGAGGCTGACCTGACCTATTTTATTTTTCCGGAAGAGGTAGCCCGCGAAAAACTTTATCTTCCAAAATACGAGGAATATTTTGAAAAGGAATAGCAGGTTTTAGAAGTTGCGAGTGAGAAAAGTTAATGGTTATTAACAAAAGGTTTAAAATACTGTATATAGTGCCAACCTTATTTATGAATGGACAAACACCTAACTTTTAACAGTTTCACAACATTTAAAACGAACAGATTGTGGTTAGTTTGTCTGACTCTTAACGCCTACCTAGGATTGTTGTAGTAATCGGTTGAACTTGCTCCCCAACCATCAGGAAGCAGATTCCTGTCAATATCCCAGCCACTATCAACTCTTTGGAAAAGAAAGTACTGCCAGCGATAATTCGACAGTTCACCAACGACATCCGAGTGTAAAAGTGCGAAATCATTTGTAACAATATCTCTTGTGTAGAAAACGAATTTTTTATTTCGCTGTCCGTTTGCCAGTTCATAGTAATGCCATATCTCGTAGGGGTATGCTGCTGGTTCGTTGTAGCTCTCCGAAATTGAATTCGGTGGGCCGTATTTCAGATAAACTCTGCCTCTGTCAGTTTTGTAGCCTTTGTATATTGGAGTAGTATAAGCCATATTAACCATATTGACTTGTTCAAGATAATCGAGCCAGGCTTTTTGCGGTTCCAGCGCGTCACGTTGCGACCAGAACATTAAAAAGAATTTCTGTAGAGTCAGCAGGTCGGATTTTTCTAGATGCGATTGACTGAATGATATTTCCTGAAAATTTGATATTGGTTCAAGATACCTGATGTATTCTCTTAATGTATCGATATCAGTAATTCTTCCTGCAAAAGAATTATCAACTTTGTTGGCTGTAACATCATCTACTGTTAACTGAATTTTAGGATTACTCCTTTGGAAAAAGAGTTTGTTAAAACCTATTATCTTGTTATTTTTATCGTGAGCCTCAATAACCAGATTGTAATTACCTGATGGTAGTTTTGAAATATCAAACTCTCCAAATACAATACTAACATCATTGCTTATCTCCTTTTTATACCTGATATAATCCTGAAGTGTTTTTCCTGTTTCTAATATTTGAATATATGACGAAACCAGATATTTCTCATCACTGCCGAGCAGATTTCCGGAATTGTAAACTTCAGAATAATAGATTAGCTTATTTGCACTTTCCGGATAAAAATTTGTGATATTCGGGACAAGGTCATAACCACCTCTTGAAAGAATACCTGGTGTTTCAGTTTTTGAGTAAGATTCGACAAGTTCAATTCCCGAAATAGAGACTTCATCTTTATTATAGTTCATTGTCAGAGGTTGAAGAGTTATATATGGTTTGGAAAGTGTGTCGAGTAAATCCCATATCTGTATTTCAAAATTAATAATCCCGTTTGTTAAGGAAAATCTTTGCTGATCAATAAAACTCGAAACAGTATTTATTGAATCAGATACCGGGCTTTTTAGTTCGTATTTGTCATAATTAATAACAGTATCATTTTTTTTAAATATCATTATAACCTGAACTTTCCCCTGGTATTTGCCATCTTCATTTTTCTCAAGATGAATACTGTTGCCGGAAATTTTCAGATAAGTTTCAATATACGGTCCATCCTGTGGTGAATAGAATGTGGAATATGAAAGTAGAGCATTTAGTTTTTGAGCCTGAATATCTGCAATTACAACAAATAGCATCCCTAAAATAAGGAGGCCTGTAAATATCTGTGGTGTATAATTTTTTAATTTCATAACTGAAATAATTTTTTAAATATTAAAGAGTACAAAAATAGTCAATTATCTAAAATAAGGCAAGAGAAAAAAGAAAACGGTTGATCTTTTAAGTAAACGGTAAAAAGTACAGTCGGAATTGAATGATTGAGTATATAATATTAAGATGTTTTTTTTGCTGATTACTTAAAAATTGTTGCTCAAATTAAAAATTATTGTATTTTTGCACCCGCATTTGGAGAGATGGCAGAGTGGTCGAATGCGGCGGTCTTGAAAACCGTTGAGGGTCACACCTCCGGGGGTTCGAATCCCTCTCTCTCCGCCTTCGCCCGCCGAAGTTGTGCACAGCACAAACGAAGGCGGGCTTTTTATTTTATGAGCTATATCTTCTGATTTAGAAAAACTGTAATAATAAAAACCGGTGAAATCAGTAAATTGGTGAATTGGTTGAATCTGTGGATTGGAAAATCCTGTAAGGTTTGCGTGACAGCCTGTGTGTAGGGTGAACCTTGCAGGATTAGCAGGGGA
>JAOZOC010000195.1 GCA_029933495.1 Bacteroidales bacterium | reverse complement strand
CGAAATAATAGCCGAAGGCGACGGTTGCGGACATTTTAACTTTTTACCCTCAATTTCTCTTTTTCCTTTTATCTTTGCAAAAAAAAAACCTAATGGCCTCGTTACTTATCAAAAACGGAACTATAGTCACTTCAACAAAAACTCTCAAAGGAGATATATTTGTAACTAGTGGCAAAATCGAAAAAATAACCCGGGATTCAGATTCTTTCTCCGGCAATATTAAAACCATTGATGCATCAGGAAAGTATATCTTTCCTGGAGGGGTAGATCCTCACGTACATATGCACCTTAAAACTTCTGCCGGTTACTCTTCTGATGATTTTATTACCGGAAGCAAAGCTGCCCTTTTTGGAGGAACAACAACTCTTATTGATTTCGTTACACCTGAAAGGGGGCAATCTATAATTGAGGCAGTTAAAAACAGAAAGACTGAAGCGGAAAATTGCCTGACTGATTACACATTCCATGTAAGTCCGGTGGAATGGACAGAAAATACTTCAGAAGAGCTAAACTGGTGTATAATAAAAGAAGGTATTCCTTCTTTCAAAATATATATGGCTTATAAGAGCTCTATTGGACTTGAGGATGAGGAGATCAGAAAAGTAATGGAGGTGATTGCAAAGTCGGGAGGGACACTTGCGATACATTGCGAAATGGGTGATGCCATTGATGTATTGCATTCCATTTTTGCTTCCGAAGGTCGCTTGAATTCAAAATATCATGCCTTTTCCCGGCCTGCCTACCTTGAAAGTGAAGCTGTTAAGACTGCTTTAAAGTTAGCAGGCGAAACAGGTTGCACTTTATATATAGTTCACGTTTCAGCAGCCGATTCCCTGAGTTATATCCGCCAGGCACAATCAACTGGACAGAAAGTATTTGCAGAAACCTGCCCGCAATATCTTTTACTTGATAAATCAGAATATGAAGGTGATTTTCATCAGGTTGCACCATATATAATGAGCCCTCCATTGCGGAAACAGGAAGATAATCAGGCTCTTTGGAAAGCAATTATGGATAATACAATTCAAAGTATTGGTACCGATCATTGTCCGTTTACGATGAAGCAAAAGGAACAGGGCAAAGACGATTTCAGGAAAATACCAAATGGAGCAGGAGGTGTTGAGCACAGGCTTGAACTTCTCTATACTTTTGGTGTAATGGAGAAAAGGATCAGTCTGAATCGCTTTGTGGAATTAACATCAACAAATCCTGCCAGAATTTTCGGAATATACCCTCAGAAGGGAGAAATAGCCGAAGGAAGTGATGCCGACCTTATTATCTGGAATCCTGATAAAGAAAAAACCATTTCTGTAAAAACACATCATCAAAATAGTGACATCAATATTTATGAAGGCTTTGAAATAAAAGGCTCACCTGAATATGTTATCAAAGACGGTAAGGTTGTAATTGAGAAAGGGAAAATGGTTAATGAAAGTATCAAAGGTAAGTTCCTGAAAGTTGATTCAGGCATAAATAGTTGAATAGCAAATTAAGAAGCAAATCTTACTATTGCACAGAATTAGTACTCAAATAAGCTTTCGATATAAAAATGACTGGTTTTAATCTAGATAGTGATACCAAAAAGAAACTGCTTGAATTTTTAAGCACCTATATTTCGGAAAACAAAAAGCAACTGTTTGACAAAATTATAGAATATCGTACAAGGCACATAACTGTTGTGCTGGAAGATATTTACCAACCACATAATGCCAGTGCTGTGCTTCGTTCAAGCGACTGTTTTGGTATTCAGGATGTTCACATCATTGAAAACAGAAATACATATGAAGTTAATCCTGATGTAGCTCTCGGCTCCTCAAAATGGTTAACTCTGATAAAACACAACAGATCGAAAAACAACACATTAGATGCGTTTGAGACTCTTAGAAAGCAAGGCTATCGTATTGTTGCCACTACTCCACACAAAAATGATCATTTTCTTGATGATCTTGAAATTAATTCAAAAACAGCTCTCGTTTTTGGTAATGAGCTGGAAGGTCTCTCAGATATTGCCCTTGAAAATGCAGATGACTTTGTAAAAATTCCAATGTATGGATTTACAGAGAGTTTTAATATATCAGTATCGGCAGCCATCATTTTTCATCATCTGACAGAAAAGCTACGAAAATCGAGTATTAACTGGAAACTGTCTGATGATGAAATTTTGGATATTAAACTAAATTGGGTAAGGTCTGTTATTAAGAGAAATGAAATATTTGAAAAGGAATTCTTTAGCAGAGAGATGAGAAAGTAGATTACAAATCTCATAATTATAACGAAATTTGACATTTTTCTATTTTTTTTCAGCTTAATAGCTTGTATTCAACATTATTTTTTTAATTTTACCCAAAATTTAAATATTAATTTTAAAATTTAAGCTTATGGGAAAAGGTGACAAAAAAAGTAAACGAGGCAAAATAATTATAGGCTCCTTTGGTGTTTCAAGAACTAAAAAGAAAAAAGCAAGGAAATATACACCTGAAGTTAAACCTAAAGCAGAGAAGGATGAAGTGGTAAAGGCTGAAAAGAAAAAAGCCACAACTACTAAGGCTGCCACAAAAAAGACAACAACTAAAAAAGCAACTGCAACTAAAACATCGGCTAAAAAGGTATCGGCTAAAAAGACGACTGCAAAGAAAGAGACAAAAGTAAAGGAAGATACTGAAGCTAAAGAATAGGCTTGCAGGAATCAAAAACAAAATAGATAGCAGAGAATCACAGGTTTTCTGCTATTTTTTTGAATGCAGCTCCCCTCTCTTCAAAGTTTCTGAATTTGTCATAACTTGGAGCAGCAGGTGATAGCAGGCAGATTGAACCATTTTGTGTATTTTGTCTTATAATTTCTGATATCTCATCAAACTCTTCTATAAAAAATAATTTTGTATCATTTGCTCCGCCCTTCTCAATTATTCCATCATAAATTCTTTTTCCTGCATCACCAATAAATATAACATTCTTCAAGTCAGATCCAACTATAAAATCAATTAGAATTTTATAATTAATTCCACGATCTTTCCCGCCAAGAATAAGTGTATCAACACTTTTCAAGGTTTTTACGGCTTCAATTGTTGCCTCAGGAATTGTGGCAATAGAGTCATTGTAAAAATGGATTCCCTTAAACTCTCCTATATACTCAAGTCGATGTGGCAACCCTTTAAAATACGGAACAACTTCTTGTATTACCGGATCATCAAGTCTCAGGATTTTTGCAACAGCAACAGAAGCCATAATGTTTAACAAATTATGACTACCAGGCAGATTCTGTCTGTTGTTAAAATCAAATTCGGATGTTTTATTACCCCGTACATTAATAATCTTTCCTGACTTTAAAAAAATGCCTTCTTCAAAATCATTAGAAACTGAATAGGGAAAAAGAGTTCCCTTCGTCTTTATTCTTTTATGTGCCTTTTGGATTAACGGATCATCTGCATTATAAATAAAAAGATCTCCTGGTTTCTGAAATCGCATTATGTTGAGTTTTGCTGAGTGATATTCCGCCAGTCCATTATAATGGTCAAGATGTTCCTCAAAGAGGTTCAGCAGAACTGAGATGTGTGGAGAAACGGTTATATTTTCCAATTGGTGCGATGACATCTCAAACACAATTTTTGAATCTTCTTTAATCTCTTCAATCAGATCAAATGGAGGAATACCGATATTACCAACAAGATGAACATTCTCAAATTTATTCATAAGAATATAATAGATCAGGCTTGATGTTGTACTTTTCCCTTTGGTTCCTGTAACTCCGATAACCCTATCCCTGAATTGGGTAAGAAAAAGGTCGGTTTGAGAAGTTATTTTTTTTGAAGAAACTTTACCGTTGAGCAATGATGCTGGAATACCCGGAGATTTTATTATAAGATCATAATTATCAATTTCTTTAAGGTATGAATCTCCAAGATAAAAGTTAGTGTCTTTTAATAGTTTCTCATCAATATTATATCGGAGGTCAGCGTTTGAGTCGGCTACGGCAACTTCATTTCCCTGAAAATATTTCCTCAGGAATTTTAATGATGCTCTTCCTTCTTTCCCAAAACCGAGAATCAGTATTTTTTTGTTTTGTATCTTATTTTTAATTGAACTGAACACAATTTCTAACTTTTTTTTATACGTTTTAGAACTCTAAATTCCACAATAATATTATTCACTCAATAATGCTAAAACTTCACTTTACTGGGATTTCGTGACTTTGTGTTTTTGTGGCAATTTTCATTTGCTTGAGCGAATATCAAACGCCAAGATATTTCATTCCAAATTCTTTAATAATATATTTCCAAATTTCTCATTTAAAAAATGTTCTTCATTGAAATCCGTAAGGAAGTTGCCAAAATCCATATTGTCATTTATTTCATATAGATTGCCTGATTTATATTTCGCAATCAACGATGGTAAATCATCCGAAATATTTATTGTTTGAATAATTGCAGCATTAACTTCATCAACAGTTCCAACGCATTCAAAAGGTTTAACCGGAGTTACTCCTGTAAGTTCATCAAAAACAGGCTGTAACGTATCATCATCTAAAATATCTTTATTAAAAATATTAATAACCTCCTGTTTTTTCAGAAAAGGTGAAAGAATAATTGCTGTAAAAAGGCATTTTGAACATTTTCCGCACCACGAATCTGTTTTACTGCCAACATTACAACTTCTGAAAACAGGATGATAATTTCTGAATCCTGAAAAAAGTTGTGCTATCTGTAATTCGGATAAAGGTCGCAAGAAGCTGAAATAATTTATCTCCTTAGAAATATATTTATTGACATACTCCCTAAAATCTTTTTCAAACTCAAAGCTCTTGGAATACTGATGATTAACTCCCGATTCACTTTCAGTGGGTTCATTAGCACTCGATTCGTTGGATAGGGCAATATGTCGTGCACCGGTCATTGCAGATGCAAACAGGGTTACGAATGCCAGCATTGCCGAAAAAGGAGTGTGTCCGTTCAGGAAACCACTATTATTCATCTTCAGCAGAAGCGGATCTATAGTACGCTGAATCCTAAAAAACCAATCTTTTCCAAATCCCGCCGTTTCTATAGTGTCAGTTGTTGCTTTACGTGGATTAAGAATAAGAGGAATCACCTCAAATTTTTCTTTTAACAGTTCAAGAGTGACAACCGAATCCTTCCCTCCTCCAACCGGAATAATCACTTTCTCATTAAAGGATGCCGTGAGCTGGTGAATATCATTATCACTTTCTGATACTATTTCCACAAAATCATCCTGTGATATTTTTATCGCGTTAGTATAAAAGAATTCACCAAGTCCGTTAAAATACAGTTTCTTCCACCATTCAATTTGCTCCTGATTAAGATTAAAAGGCCTTATAATTATTTTTGAGGGACAGGCCGACTTCCAATAGCTAATCAGCTCTATCATCCCCAAATGGAAGGCAAGTATCTCAAAATCAGCATTTGTCAAATTATTAACAATAAAGTCACTGGAAGGAATAGTAATGGTTGGTCTGAAGTTGAACTTATCATCAATCCAAAAATCATATTCGACCTTAACAGCCTTATTCTCAACGCAAACAGAAATATCATTATATATAAATGAACTATATTCGCTGCGGAGTTGTTTAAATATTTTGTTATTATTTCTTTTCAATCTAATTAAATAGGTATTATTTTTGTATATTTGAAACCTGTAATAAATGATGTCAAAAGTACAATTTTGTGACAAAAAAGAAAAAAAACATCAAAAATGACAGATATAAACGACATATTGAAGATAAAAACAAATAATATTAGCCCGGCAAAAGGAAAGATTTTAATTTCTGAACCATTTTTGCTTGACTACTACTTCAAGCGCTCAGTTGTATTACTTGCCGAGCACAATGAAGAGGGGTCCTTCGGATTGATTGTCAACAAACCGGTTGAATGGAAGCTTGGTACTATTTTAAAAGGTTTTCCCGATTTTGATGCTCCTGTATATATCGGTGGTCCGGTAAAAACTGACAGCCTGTTTTTCATTCATACCCGCGCCGACATTATTGATGATAGTCTGGAGATACTGGATGGATTGTACTGGGGTGGTGATATTGAAATTGTTAAGGAACTGATAATGATAAACCAAATTGCCCATAATGAGATAAAGTTTTTTGTTGGTTATTCGGGATGGGTTGCCAAGCAGCTCGAAGAAGAGCTTGAGAGGAATTCCTGGTTGGTTTCAAAAATCAAACCACAAAAGATAATGCAGGCTGACACTGAGAACCTTTGGGATGACACGTTAGAACAGCTTGGAGAAGATTACTCGTACTGGACAAATTTCCCTTCGGATCCTGCTATGAACTAAGACAGGAAAGCCTTTATTAAAAAGAATATCAGGAAATTAAAATTTGGAGGTTATAGATAACAATGACCATATGATGAAATGCGCTTCTATGCGTACACCTCATTTCTGCTAACCGAAATCGTTCGATTTAAAACCCAGACATCAACAGATG
>JAOZOC010000194.1 GCA_029933495.1 Bacteroidales bacterium | reverse complement strand
AAACCTCCTAAACCCATCCTTTAAAAGAGATACCTCTTTTTTTATTTCGATTTTATGCTAATAAACTTTGAGAGTTTATCTATTATCATTACATATAATGGTTATGAATATTAACATCACATATCAAACTCCCACTCCCTAATCTCCTCAATAGCCTTATGTGCAGTAAAGTCGTAATGAACAGGAACTACAGTCACAAAATTATTTGCCAGAGCCCAGGAGTCTGTATCAGGAGAGGTATCGCCATCCTCAAAAACACCTGTCAGCCAGAAATAGCGTCTTTTGTGCGGGTCTAAACGCTCATCAAACTCTTCGGCCCAGCGTCCTTTGGCCTGGCGACAGACTTTTATTCCCTTTATATCTTTTTTAGGAACTGCCGGAAAATTCACATTCAGGCAGGTAGCCTCAGGTAGCCCGTTTGTTAAAACATTCCTGATGATAGTCCTGATATAATCATCAACAGCACTGAAGTCGGCATCTTTGGAATAATCGTCTAACGAAAAGCCAATTGATGGAATTCCGTCAATCGTAGCCTCAATAACTGCTGCCATCGTCCCGGAGTAAACTACATTTACAGAAGCATTAGAGCCGTGATTAATTCCTGAAAGTACAAGGCTGGGTTTTTCTCCTAAAATAACCTGTTCGCCAAGCTTAACAGCATCAACAGGAGTGCCGTTGCAGCTATATTCAACATACCCATTGGCTTCATCCATTTTAACCAGGCGAAGTGGTGAGGAAACAGTTATTGCGTGCGACATTCCCGATTGTGGCTTGTCAGGTGCAACAATTGCCACATCCCCAAATTCACGGGCAATCTCTATTAGTTTTCTGAGTCCGGGCGAGTGTATTCCGTCATCATTAGTTATCAGTATTGAAGGTGTGTCCATTCCGTATATCAAATTAAAATTACTTTGGGTACAAAATTACAGGAAATTATTATACGAATAATATTTTAAGACCCTTGCAATGCGAAAGATTTGCTAAATTTTATTATTATTGTGCATTAATAATTAGTCTCTGATTTAAGTTTAGGAAAAAACAGAAAAGGTTTGATACTCAAATAAATGTTTAATAAAATCTTCTGCCTTTAACAGTTAAAAAGGAAATAACACGATAATTATTATGAAAAAAAATCAAGCTTTATTTTTTCTCAGCATATTATTTACTGTTCAAACAGCATGGTCGCAAATTTCAATCGACAGTAGCAAAATCATAAAAGTACTTTCATTTAACATTCTTCATGGGGCGACTACTAAAGGTGATTTAAATTTGGATGTAATAGCCAAAGTAATAATAGATGCTAATCCTGATTTTGTTGCTTTGCAAGAAGTTGACTATAAAACAAACCGGTCAAAAAAATATGATTTGGTAACAGAGTTGGGATGGAGAACTAAAATGTCGCCTCTTTTTGCCCGGGCAATGTATTATGATAGTGGTGAATATGGCGAAGGAATATTGTCGGAATATACTTTTATTAGAAGTAGAAATGTTGCCCTGCCTTATACTCCCGGAAATGAACCACGGTCTGCCCTGGAAATAACAACTGTTCTGCCATCAGGCGATACAATAGTTTTTATCGGAACCCATCTTGATCATCTGGAAAATGAAACGGACAGAGTTGCCCAGGCAAAAAAGATAAACGAAGCATTTTCATCAAATAAATATCCTACTCTTCTTGCAGGCGATTTAAACGCAATACCCGGGAGCACACCAATTAATATCCTTGAAAAAATGTGGACACCTGCTTATAATATAAAAATGGTTATGCCTACTTTTCCTTCAAACAATCCTAAAAAAAAGATTGATTATGTAATGTACTATCCAAAAAACAGGTGGAAAATACTTAAAACTGAGGTCATTCAAGATTCTGTAGCCTCAGATCATTGTGCATATTTAGTAACTATTGAACTTATAGATAATTAATATATCTTCGTGTCATTTTTACACTAAGTCTTACTGATGAAGATTAATAGTTTTATGAAAAAAGAAAAATAATAAACGGATGAAAAAGATAATACTGTTTTCAATTATCCTGTTACTTGCAGATACCCTACTCTCCCAAACAAAACTCCCGGCCCTGTTTTCGGATAATATGGTTCTTCAGCAGCAATTTGAAGCACCCTTTTGGGGATGGGCAGAACCCGGTGAAAATATTATTGTAATGGGCAGCTGGAACAGCAAAGCAATAGAAACCACTACCAATCCCAATGGAAAATGGACGCTAAATTTACCAACACCGAAAGCTGGCGGACCATATTTTGTTACCATAAACAGCGACACCTTGCACAATGTTCTAATTGGTGAAGTATGGGTTTGCTCGGGGCAATCGAATATGCAATGGGCGCTCGACCAATCAATGAATAGTGAACAGGATATCCCAAAAGCCAATAATCCAAATATCAGATTGTTTTATGTAGCCCGCCAACTATCAGACGAGCCTCAGAAAGATTGCCATGCCTGGTGGGATAAGTGCACCCCTGAAACCGCAAAAGATTTTAGTGCAGTGGCTTATTACTTTGGCAAAACCCTGAATGAAGCTTTAGACGTTCCAATAGGGCTTATTCATACAAGTTGGGGCGGCTCCACGGCACAAGCCTGGATGAGTGAACCAGTATTAAAGTCAGATCCTGATTATGCCCTATATTATGAAAGACAGCAAGCAGCTGAAAAAAAAGCAAAACGAGGTAATCTACCTATCAATCATCAATCACCCAATCGCTTGTATAACGCTATGATTGCCCCTTTGCTTCCTTATGGCATAAAGGGGGCCATTTGGTATCAGGGTGAATCCAATACTAAAGAAGCCATTTTATATGAAAAACTTTTCCAAAGAATGATAAAAAACTGGCGAGATGATTGGAAACAAGGAGATTTCCCGTTTTATTTTGTACAGTTGGCACCTTATGAATACGATACTCCAATTATTGGGGCCTTGCTCAGGGATGCTCAACGAAAATCACTAAATACACCAAATACAGGCATGGCAGTAACTATGGATATTGGCGACCCAAAGGACATTCATCCCACAAACAAGCATGATGTGGGCAAACGGCTTGCATTGTGGGCATTGGCTAATGATTATGGCAAAAATGATTTGGTTTATAGCGGTCCGCTTTTAAAATCTATGGAAATAGAAAACAACAAAATCAGACTGCTTTTTGACCATACCGATGGCGGATTAATGGCAAATGACAATAATCTAACAAATTTTGAAATTGCCGAAACTAACAAAGTATACTATCCCGCTCAAGCGGAAATAGATGGAGAAACTCTTATCGTATATTCAAAGAAAATAAAACACCCGGTTGCTGTTAGATATGCTTTTAAAAATACTGATGAAGCCAGTTTGTTTAATAATGAAGGTCTGCCGGCATCATCTTTCCGAACTGATGGCTGGCCAATAATAACTGAAAAAGTCTCAATAGAAAGTTCTTTTGATAGTATCAGCAAATCATTTAATATCACTTTGCTGGCACCTGAAGGATTTGATATATACTATACAACCAATGGCACTGAACCCAATTTACAGTCGAATCATTATAAAAAACCTTTTACTCTAAATAAATCATCAAGCATTAAAGCAAGGATATATTTTGATAATACGCCTTCGGTTGCCATTGCAGATTATAATTTAATTATTCATATGGCAACAGGGAAAAAAGTAAAATATGTAAACAAATATACCGAAAAATATGCAGCCAGTGGCGACTTGGCACTCGTAAACAGCATTAAAGGGGGTAATGCATTTAATGATGGAAACTGGCAGGGGTTTAGCGGAAAAGATATAGATATTATTATTGATCTGGAAGAAGAAAAGACAATCAGTAATATTTCAACAGGCTTTTTACAAATTCAACAGTCGTGGATTCTATTTCCAGAAAAAGTAGAATACTACGGCTCAACTGATGGTGAAAAATTTGACAAACTTGGGGAAGTAACAAACGAGATTGCACAAAGCGATGAAGGTGCTATTATTCAAGATTATACCTTAAATAACATATCAGAAAAATACAGATACATTAAGGTTTTTGCATCAAAAATACCATTGCCCGAATGGCACCCGGGAGCAGGCAATGATGCCTGGTTTTTTATTGATGAAATTGTTGTTAAATAGGAAGTATGAGTATAAAAATTATAGTTCCTGAACAAAAACAAATATTTATAATATTATGATCAAACTAAAATTTATTCACTTATTAATGCCAATCATATTTCTGAGTGCCTGTAATTATTCAATTAAGGAAGATAACCCAGTAGCCGATAAACACACCACATACCAGCTCTGGTATCAGCAGCCGGCCAACAATTGGAATGAAGCACTGCCCGTGGGTAACGGAAGGCTGGGCGCCATGGTGTTTGGAGATGTTTATAACGAGCGTGTCCAGTTAAACGAAGAGAGCCTGTGGGCTGGCAAACGCTTTAATGGTAACAATCCCAATGCCCTAAATGATTTACCTGAAATGCGGCAACTTATTTTCGATGGGAACATTAATGAAGCATATAATTTAGGGAATAAAAGTTTGTTGAGTACCCCTCCCCGATTTCGCTCGTATCAAACCCTTGGCGATATTTTTCTTTCATCAGATAGTTTGGCGAATTATTCAAACTACCGAAGAGAGTTAAATCTAAACACCGGAATTAGTACAACTACCTACAATATTAGTGAAGTAAATTTTACCAGGGAAGTTTTTGCCTCAGCACCCGATAATATTATTGTTGTAAATATTTCTGCTGATAGACCCGGAAGTATCAATACCAAAATAAATCTGATCAGGGAAAAAGATGCCATCGTAAAAGCGCACATCAATCAATTAATAATGACAGGCCAAATTATTGATGAAACAACAAAAGCACAAGGTCCGGGTGGTGAAAATATGAAGTTTGCCGCAAAACTTATAGCCATAAATGATGGTGGTAAAATCATAACTGAAAATGATAATCTAATTATTAAAGATGCCAATGAACTAACTCTGATTCTTACTGCTGCCACTGATTACAATTTAGACATACTTAACTACGACAGAAGCATTAACCCATTATCAATTTGCGAAAATATTCTGGCTAAAGCTCAGAAAAAATCCTTTTCTCAAATCAGAGAAAACCACATTAATGACCATTCACAGTTTTTTAACCGTGTTCAAATAAATCTCGGAGGCGAACAAATGTCAGCATTTCCAACTGATATAAGATTAGATTCAGTTAAACACGGAAATGAAGATCCTGCACTCATCGCCTTATACTTTCAATACGGGAGATATTTATTATTGGGCAGTTCTAGAAAACCGGGCATACTTCCAGCAAATCTACAAGGTTTATGGAATGAGCATATAAAAGCACCCTGGAATTCCGATTATCATACCAATATAAATCTGCAAATGAACTACTGGCCTGCTGAAGTCTGCAATCTTACAGAAACTGTTGAACTACTCACAAACCTGGTAATCAAATGGCAAGAACCGGGAAGAGTAACAGCCTCTGAAATGTATGGATGCAATGGCTGGGCTATGCATCATGCCACCAATATTTTTGGATATACTGCACCAAATGCCGATATGCGTTGGGGAATGTCGCCACTGAGCGGTGTCTGGATGACCTTTCCCTTATGGAGACATTACGAATTTACACAAAACACAGATTATTTAAGAAACCAGGCCTATCCGGTAATGAAGGAAGCAATGGCATTTATTAGTGATTTTTTAATTGAAAAAGATGGCTATTTGGTTACCAATCCAACAATGTCGCCTGAAAATGCATACAAACTCGAAGGAAAAGACTACCCTTGCCAGTTAACTTATGCAGCAACCATCGACAATCAAATTTTAATGGCCCATATTGATAATTGTGTGGCTGCAAGTGAAATACTGGGCATTGATGCTGACTTAAGAGAAAACTGGAAACAAATCCGCTCTAAAATTCCACAAATAAAAATTGGAAAAGACAGTACCATAATGGAATGGATTTTAGATTATGATGAATGGGAACCCGGCCACAGACATATGTCACACCTACTTGGTTTATACCCACTTGCGCAAATTACTCCCGAAACTCCTGACCTGTTTGAAGCAGCAAATAAAACAATTGAAAAAAGGCTAAAATACGGTGGCGGACACACTGGCTGGAGCCGCGCCTGGATGATTAACTTTTTTGCAAGGTTACAACAACCCGAAACCGCTTATCACCATATAATGGCATTGATGCGAAAATCGACTCAAAGTAATTTATTCGATAGCCATCCTCCTTTTCAGATTGATGGTAACTTTGGTGGTACAGCCGGAATCGCTGAAATGTTGCTACAGAGCCATAATGGGGTAATCAATCTCCTACCTGCTTTGCCCAGCGAATGGCCAGATGGCAGTATTAGCGGGCTTCGGGCCAGAGGTGGTTTTACGGTGGATATGGATTGGGAAAATGGTGTTTTAAGTAATCTTACCATTCATTCTGACAAAAACAATAACACTTT
>JAOZOC010000755.1 GCA_029933495.1 Bacteroidales bacterium | reverse complement strand
TGATAAAAATGAAATCTGGGTTGGAAACCTGAATGAAGGCAGTCAGGTTCCAGATTAATATGATCTAAGTCCTGACAGATCTTGCAACTCTGTCAGGCTAAATCGTTCTTTACATCTTCGCAATCCGGACCTTACATCCGGAAATAATATCCAAATTCAGCCCCGCTTCGCAAAGGCGGGGCTTTTTTTATAGAGAATATTCATTCTTCAATGGATTAAAATTAGGCTTTGTAACAGGTTGGAATATAGATAAATATTTTTTTTGCAACTTTTTGAAACCCCTCTGAAAACCTTTTGCATACCCATATTATTTTACTTTTGGTTTTTGAGAATATATTTTTGCAAAATAAATCAGTTCAGAGTGGAATGGAAAATACAAATGAAACAATCAAATTTATTATTTTCAGTAATTGTAATCATTATGATTATGATTTTTGGCGGATGTTCAAAAGATGACGACACTTCAAATCCATCACAACAAAATAATCCGCTTTCTTATGCAGGTAAAATCATTCAAAAACAGATATTATGAAAACAATCTTTAACTTTATTGCGATAATCTTTTTTCTGATAATCTCGGAAACGGGATTATATGCACAAACTATTCACTCTACAACAATCGGTGGATACTGGAATCAGACGACTACCTGGCAGGAAGGTGTAATTCCATCCGCTGCCGATGATGTTATTATTACGGCATCATCAACGGTATATGTTGATATCAATGATGCCGAATGCCTGAATATTACCGTTGAACAGGGAGCGACATTGCGAAATCGTCAGAATCAGTACAGAACCCTTTTTGTTTACGGCAATATTACCAATAATGGTACTGTCACTGACCCGAATTATTCATTAACCCTGAATATCTATGGTAATGTTACCAACAATGGTGACTGGTCAAATCAGGTTACAAACTTAAGTGGGCTGGGCACACATACAATTACTCAGGCAAACGGCATGAAATTTTCAGGAGCAAATTTTAATCTGGCAGATACAACCGGACAGGTTACGGCTCTTTCGGATATTACTTTTGAGGAAACCGATGTAAATTTGAACGGCAGCATAATAATTATGTCTGAGGGTAAAAGGTTTTCAGTACTTGGAATATCTACAAATACTGTCGAGATCAAAAACGGTATAATCAGCGGCAGCAATTATTATTTTGAAGGAAACGATTATTCAAAGTTATCGGATATGAAATTTACCGGGAATGTTACTCTTTTAGGTACGGTACGGTTTTACGGGATAGGAAATATATTTGAAGGCGAAGTGATAAACAATGCATTTATGCGAAATAACCAGTCAAATTATGCTACGGTAACAATTAAAGGGAACATAACGAATAACGATACTATAACGGATCCCAATTATGAGCTTAATTTAAATATCACCGGCAATATTACAAATAACGGAGTATGGTCGAACCATGAAACCAACTTAACCGGCTCAGGCACTCATACTTTATCACAGGAGCCTGGAAAGATGTTTTCGGGTGAAGATTTTAATGCAGCCGATACCACCGGACAGATAACCGCCCTGTCGGATATTACCTTTGATGTAACCGATGTTGACCTGAATGGAGTAACGCTGATAATGGCAGAAGGGAAAAGATTAACAGTATTGGGTGCATCCGGTTCCGGAA
>JAOZOC010000754.1 GCA_029933495.1 Bacteroidales bacterium | reverse complement strand
TGTTGATGTACGAAGCAATGAAGATGGAAAATATGATTTTGGCCGAAAAAGACGGAATAATCGTATCTGTTAAAGTTCAGCCAGGTGACGGCGTGCTTCAGGATGATGTTTTAATTGAAATGAAACAGAGATGATACGCAAAGCTGTAACCGTAATTAGTATAATCGCTTTACTTGCAGTGCTGTCAGGGTTTATAAACCAAAGCACAGCAAACAAAAATGAATCACAGAAAAGCGAAATTGTAAATCAACAGGGCAATTCTAATGTGCCGTCAGATGCAGAAAAAGGGATAATGCGATTCTGGTCGTTTACGGGCTTTGCAAATGCAACGCCGGGACATATAATAATGATCGTTGTAGGACTGTTTTTTATTTTTCTTGCTATCAGGTATGAGTATGAACCTTTGTTGCTGATTCCGATAGGTGTTGGAGTTCTGATCGGCAATATCCCATTTTTGTTAAATGCAGACCTTCAACTTGGGATTTATGAGGATGGTAGTGTTATGAACTACCTCTATTTTGGTGTAACAAAAGGGATCTATCCACCATTGATTTTTTTGGGAATAGGAGCTATGACTGATTTCTCGTCACTTATTTCCAACCCCCGTCTTATGCTTCTTGGTGCTGCTGCGCAAGTGGGCATTTTCGCAACATTTCTGGGTGCCCTGGCTCTTGGTTTTTATCCTGCCGAAGCCGGTGCTATTGGAATTATCGGGGGAGCAGATGGCCCTACGGCCATTTTTCTCTCATCAAAACTTGCTAATGGCATTAACATAATAGGCCAAACTGCAGCCGGTGACCCTATTTATGTGAAAAACCTGATAGGCCCTATCGCAATAGCTGCCTATTCGTATATGGCTCTTGTACCTGTAATCCAGCCCCCTATAATGAAACTCCTGACTACCAAAAAGGAAAGAGTAATAAGGATGAAACCACCGCGTTCCGTATCTAAACTTGAAAAAATATTGTTTCCGCTCTTTGGACTTTTATTTACTGGTTTCATTGCTCCGAGTGCGCTGCCTTTACTCGGGATGCTTTTCTTTGGAAACATATTAAAAGAGAGTGGTGTTACAAAAAGACTTGCCGAAACATCAAGAACATCAATGATTGACATTGTAACGATTCTTCTCGGGCTAACCGTCGGTGCTTCTACTCAGGCAGATGTTTTTCTCACAAGCCAGTCTATAATGATATTTATCCTTGGTGCTCTCTCTTTTATGATAGCAACAGCCGGGGGTGTTATTTTTGCAAAAGTGATGAATCTGTTTCTTTCAAAAGAGAACATAATCAATCCATTGGTTGGGGCTGCCGGAGTATCTGCTGTACCTGACAGTGCCAGGGTCGTTCAGGTTGAAGGACTGAAAGCCGATCCGTCAAATCATCTGTTGATGCACGCCATGGCTCCCAATGTGGCCGGTGTTATCGGTTCTGCTGTAGCTGCCGGTATTATGCTGAGCTTTTTGCTATAGGCTACCTGACTTCTTAGAGGCTTCTTTTATACGCCGTATAACCTCTAAGAAGTTGGGGAGGGAATCATGAAATTATTGATGATCCGATATATGAAAAATAATTAATGAGCCATTTTCTTTGATTGCAAACGCACGGTATTTTCTTGTGATTCGGAATTGGTAAATGTTTTTGGATTTT
>JAOZOC010000193.1 GCA_029933495.1 Bacteroidales bacterium | reverse complement strand
CCCGAACAAAAGCGAATAGTCAAAATAATAAAATCGATTGAAGAAAAACAGCAACAAATTAATAAACTAAACAAAGAGCAGGAAAAGGATATTAAAAACACTTTATACAGTACTTACATTGATTTGATAAAAGATGCGGAATATAAATCAATGAAAGAAGTTGCTCCAATAAACAGGAGAAAAGTAGCAGTTGAACCAAATGTTGTTTATCAAGAAATTGGAGTACGTAGTTTTGGCAGGGGCACATTTGAAAAACCATCATTTAAAGGTAGTGATTTAACTTGGCAAAAACCTTACTGGATGAAAGAAGGAGATTTGCTTTTTAGCAATATTAAAGCTTGGGAAGGAGCAGTTTCATTAATTGGAAAGAATGAAAATGGAAAAGTTGGCTCACATCGATATATTACTTGTGTACCAAACATAGATTTAATTAGAGGTAAATTCTTGCTCTATCAACTTTTATTGCCAGCAGGACTTGACCAAATAGGTTTAGCATCTGTAGGTACAGCAGACAGAAACAGAACATTAAGCACAAAAAGATTGGAAACAATAAAAGTTCCTGTTCCAAAAATTGATAAGCAAAGAAAATTTGAAAACTTATTGAATCAATTCAATCAACTAAAAGAGCAAAGGGAGGAACGAGAAAAGGAGTTGACACAATTAGTTCCAGGGTTATTAGATAAAGCATTTAAAGGAGAACTGTAATTATGCTTGGTAAGACTCACCAATTAGTAGCAAACCTTTCTTTGGCATGTCTTAGTCAAAAAGAGAGGCATATTATGTATCCAAGATGGGGAGGCATTGAATCAGGTGCAACTTTGTCGGATGAGTTTAGGATAATGTGGGAGATTGAGGAAATAGGTTCAGAGAAAAAACAACTTGTTCATAGGTGTTATGTGGATAGTAATGATACTAAAGACCACGGCTGTGTTACCAGAGCCCTGGACCATGCAGAGGGTTGTATTGGTTTTATAGAAAGCTATTCAGAAGAAGATAGTACTGAAGAGGAGTTCTTAGAGAATCTGGGAATGTTTATGGGGATTACAAGTCACCATATTGCAGATTTATGCACGCCTGTCCACGTTGGCCATAAAATTAATTTTAAGAATTTGGGGTATTCTTCACTTTCCAGATTCCACAATAAGGTTGAAAGAGATATTTTTCGTTTTCAAAATAAATCTTCCATTAAGTTCTCAAAACCAAAAATTGTTGAATTATCAGATAAGTATTTTTGGAATATTGCAAATGACACGTATAATAATATCTTCCTGAAATTAGAATCAGTTTATGAAACAAAGGATGAGCAATATATAATTGATATTTCTTCTCAAGTAGTTAGTAATGCGGTAAAACATACAACAGATGTTTGGCATACGATACTCCACAAAACAAAAATGACTAAAAGAAAATGGACAATGCAACCCTTAATATAAAAAGTGCCAAAATTTGTAAGCACATTTGCAATTCCCACGTACAATCGTCTAAATACAAAATTGCAAAAGAGCTTGCCATTCCGAAGGTCTATGGGTTTTCAATAGAATTTATGAGAGATAAGCGAGAATAAAAATTGAATATTATTTGCTAATTAAAAAACTAATCGTAATTTTGCGATTAATATGAAACGAACAATTGAAAATATTGAATACGAACAAAACTCAATTGATATTGCAGTATTTGCCAAAGCATTAGGACATCCTACCCGTGTTGAAATTTTAAAATATTTAGATAGTCAATCCTGCTGTTTTACAGGCGATTTGGTTGATGTGTTTCCTATTGCACAATCCACTATTTCTCAACATCTTAAAGAATTGAAAAATGCAGGTTTAATACAAGGTGAATTAAAACCACCAAAGATAAGATATTGTATAGATCGGGAAAATTGGGAAAAAGCAAGATTGCTGTTTGATGAATTTTTGAAATAAATTTTTTTATAATCATTATCGTTTATTTGCGATAAACTAATTCAAATGTTATGAGTAAAATAGTAAAGATTTTAGGAACAGGTTGTCCGAAATGTATGCAAACAACAGCTATTGTAAGCGATGTTGTGAAAGAGAATAATATTGATGCAACTATTGAAAAAGTTGAAGATATTATGGATATTATGAAATATAATGTAATGGCAACACCTGCTGTAGTTATTAACGAAGAGGTAGTCATAAAGGGGCGCGTTCCGTCCAAGTCTGAATTAATTGAAGTATTGATGGGTTAATTATGCAACAGGAGTTAATATGTTACTGCAAGCAACGTAAAGGCCTTAATCCCAAAGGCGTTTGCTGTTCGGGGGATATAAATAAACTATTCCCTTCAAACCCCAAAACCTGTTTTTGTAACTGTTAAAACAGATGTTCGACTGGATACAAAATATTGCAGATTATATAGTTTTTGACCTACTTGGTATGGGGAGCGAAAGTCACTTATCAGAGGCCTTAAATTTCTTTATATACGATACAGTAAAAATATTCCTTTTACTTTTTGTAATTATATTTTTGATGGGTATAGTAAATAGTTATTTCCCAATTGATAAAGTCAGAAATTTCTTATCAAGAAACAAATTATATGGTTTTGAATATCTTATGGCAAGTCTTTTTGGTGTTGTAACTCCATTTTGCTCCTGCTCATCCATTCCCTTATTTATTGGTTTTGTAAAAGGAGGTATTCCGCTTGGTGTAACCTTTGCTTTTTTAGTTACTTCGCCTTTGGTAAACGAAGTTGCAATAGGCTTATTTGCTGGTTTATTCGGACTTAAAATAACAACAATTTATGTAATCAGCGGGATTGTTTTAGGAATGGTTTCCGGAATAATTTTACAAAAATTAAAATTAGAACGTTTTTTAACCCCCTGGGTAAAGGATATTTTAACTAATGCTGAAAAAGAACAAGATAAATTTATTTCAGAAAAACAAAAGTTTACACAACGCTTACCTGTTATTTGGAACGAAGTTTTAAAAATACTAAAAGGTGTTTTACCTTATGTAGTGATAGGAATTGCTGTTGGTGGTTTAATGCACGGCTATATTCCTGAGGGTTTCTTTGAAAAGTATATGAGCAAAGATAATTTATTAGCAGTGCCTGTTTCTACGCTTCTTGCTGTTCCAATGTATTCAAATGCATCTGGAATTCTTCCTGTTGTTCAGGTTCTTGTAGAAAAGGGAATTCCTTTGGGAACTGCAATTGCTTTTATGATGGCTGTGGTCGGTTTATCATTGCCGGAAGCAATGCTTCTAAAAAAGGTAATGAGTTTAAAATTAATCGGAATTTTCTTTGGTGTTGTAACGCTGTGTATCATTATTTCAGGATATTTATTTAACATTATTTTATAATCTTTAAAACTTAATTAAAATGAAACAATTTAGAATTTTATCAGTCTTGGCACTTAGTTTAATGCTGTTTTCTTGTAATGTAAAAGCTCAAGACAAGCAATCAGAATCATCAGACTCAAAAAATAAAATTGAGGTAATTGATTTTCATTCAACTCACAGATGTATGACTTGTAATGCTATTGAGGCAAACACAAAATATACACTTAATACCTATTTTGCCGGTGAATTAAAAAGTGGTAAAGTTACATTTCAATCAATAAATGTGGATGAAGAAAAGAATTACAAAATAGCTGAAAAATTTGAAGCATCAGGCACTTCGTTGTTTCTGAACATTGTGATAAACAATAATGAAGCGATAATTAATTTAACTGACTTTGCTTTTTCTAAAGGAAAAGATAAAGAAGTGTTTTCAAAAGAGTTAAAAGTAAAAATTGATGAACAATTAAAAAAGCTCTAGATGGAGTTTCTTCAGTCTTTAATTGACAACTATAATATTCCTCTGTTATCAGCATTTATACTTGGGCTAATGACTGCAATTAGCCCTTGTCCTTTGGCAACAAACATTACTGCCACTGCATTTATTTCAAAAAATATAACGAGTAAGAAAAAAGTATTTCTGAGCGGAATTATTTATTCTTTTGGCAGAGCTTTTAGTTATACAACTATTGGATTAATCCTGTATTTTGGAGCAAGTAAGTTTCATATTGCGCGGTTTTTTAACCAAAATGGTGAAAAATATCTCGGTCCTCTGCTTGTTATTATTGGTCTTATAATGTTAAATATTATACGCCTGAACTTTTTTAATAAGTTAAGTTTTAGTGAACGTCTTAGCGTCAGGTTCAAAAATAAAGGATTATTGGGTTCCTTTATAATAGGGCTAATATTTGCATTAGCTTTTTGTCCATATAGTGGTGCATTGTTTTTTGGGATGCTTATTCCGATGACAATAGCAAGTCCAGATGGTTTATTCCTTCCGGTAATTTTTGCATTTGGAACAGGATTGCCAGTTGTATTATTCTCTTATTTATTAGCCTTTACAGCTGGAACTGTTGGCATTTTTTATAATAGAATTACAAAAATTGAAAAAGCAATGAGGTATGTTGCAGGAATTGTTTTTATACTTGTTGGGCTTTATTATATCTCAATTTTTATTGGTATTTTTTAAAGAAAAGGATTTTCTTATGATAAAGGGCTGGTAATGCTTCCTGTTTCGGTTTGAACAATCGTAGTCATTTGGTGTAAGATAAAAATACTAATTTTGCAGATTGTAAAATGATGGAAAACGATCAGAAGTATGACATAGTAATAATTGGCAGCGGCCTTGGCGGTTTGCTGACAGGAGCCTTGTTAAGCAAGGAGGGATATAATGTCTGTATTGTTGAAAAGAACAGTGTTTACGGAGGCAGCCTGCAAACATTCAAAAGAAACGGGGTTGTTTTTGATACAGGGATGCACTATTTCGGCAGTGCTGATAAAGGTCAGTTTATTTATAAATTATTCAATTATCTTGATATTTTTAATAGCCTGAAGTTAAAAAGACTTGATCTTGATGGTTTTGATATCCTTAATTATAGGGATAAGGAATACAGGTTTGCACAGGGATTTGATAATTTTACTGATATAATGTCATCCTATTTTCCCAATGACAAGGATGCCGTTGTTGAGTTTGTTGAAAGGATACAAGAGGTTGGGCAATCTGAAAGCATGTTTAATTTAATTTCCAAAGAGAATGAAGATTTTTTTAAAGTCGGTGCTCATTATTCTCAAAATGTATTTAAAATAGTTTCTTCAATTACCTCTGATTTTGTATTACAGAATGTTCTAACCGGTCTGAACGGGTTGATTGGTGGAGGAAAAGACAAAACAAATATGTTTGTCTTTGGTATGACATATTACTCATACATTGAAAGTGCCTGGAGATTTGTTGGAGGCTCATCTCAGCTAACAGATGCGCTTGTTGCTAAGATAGAACAAAATGGAGGGACAGTTATTAATAATATGGAGGTAACAGAAATTGTTCTGGATGATAACAGATCAATAGATTTTATCAAGACCAATAAAAACATAATTATTAAAGGCAGGAAATTCATTTCTAACATACATCCGGTAAATACATTAAAATTATTGCCAAATAATTCCCTGAGAAAAGTTTATGTTAAGCGGATAAACAGGTTAGAAAACAGTACCAGTATGTTTTCTGTATTTCTGGTATTGAAAGAAAACCTTGTTAAATATATGAATTACAACTATTTCGATATTCTTACTAAAAGTACCTGGTTTGATAATGAATCTGGTCAGAAGGCATGGCCGCAAGGGTATATATTAACATCGCAGGTTCCTGAGGGAATTAGTGAATATGTTTCCGGAATAACTATAATGACTCCAATCGATCCTCATATTTTTGATAAATGGATAAATACTGATGTTGAAAAAAGAGGGCCTGAATATAGAAACCTGAAAAAGGAACTTGCAGAAAAGCTTTTGGAAAAGGTGTTTTCAAGGTTTCCTGAATTCAGGGGAGCGGTTAAAAAATATTATACTGCTACGCCTTTAACGTATCGTGATTATATCGGGACACCCAATGGTTCAGCCTATGGATTTATAAAAGACAGTGAAAAACCGTTTGAAACCCTTGTTCTGCCAAAAACTCATATCCGGAATTTGTTGTTTACAGGGCAAAATATTAATGTTCATGGAATGCTTGGAGTTTCCACAGGCTCCCTGCTGACAATTTCTTATATTACCGACATCAAAAAAATAATTAAAGCCATAAGTGATGCGGGATAGAAAAGGCAGGACACGGAGAAGAATTATCAGAGTTTTGTCTGGGGTAGTTTTATTTCTTTTTGCTTTCTATTTTATCTTCAGGGCATTGGTAATTGTTGATCCACCGAAAATTAATGATGAAAGTTTTATTAGTTTAGAGAGGGAAAAGGCTGGTGATGATTTTTTTAAAATTGAAGACAACTGGCTTAGAAAAAGCAGTTCGGGATTATGGGAAATGTATATTTCAGGGAAACCGTTTGAAAGGGGAGTAATAAACGGGAAACTTTCAAAGGAGCTGATACAATCGCAGGAAGTTGCATTTATTGAGATGATAAAAGAGTTGATTCCCAATGACTTTTATTTGAATTTTTTAAAATATCTTGTTGCCTGGTTCGACAGAGACCTTGACGAATATATACCCG
>JAOZOC010000192.1:6205-6516 GCA_029933495.1 Bacteroidales bacterium | reverse complement strand
AGTAAGGGAGCGGAAGATACGGGTTATTTCGTTTAGCTTTTGGTTTTCAATATTCAAAAGTTCATTTGCGAAATCTTTGATCCTTTTTTCCGCATCATGAATCCTTACTGAAAAGTTGTGAAATTTTTGAATAAGATAATATGCGACATCTGTCGGAGTTATCAGATTTTGGTTTGCCACCATCTCTGTAACGGTTACATTGGTTGAATGCCCAATCCCTGTAAGAACCGGAAGTGGAAATGTTGCTACTTCTTTTGCCAATAGATAGTTATCATAACAGTTAAGTCCAACATCTCCGCCACCGCCTCTGA
>JAOZOC010000192.1:0-6195 GCA_029933495.1 Bacteroidales bacterium | reverse complement strand
CTGAAATATCTTTAATTTTTCTTAATTGTCCTGTCAAAGATTTTACGGCACTATCACCCTGAAGCAATGCAGGAAAAAGAGTTGTGTGAAAAAAATACCCCCAGGTATTCCCCTCAATAATCTTCATGAAGTCGTGATAACCTTTACTTGTCTCAACAGAAATAATGGCAATATTCTTTGGTATTAGCGGGATAGTAAGCTGCTTATTAAGGCCGAAAATACCTTCACTTTTCAGTCTTCCAATTGTCTCTGCTTTTTCCTTTGCCATTTCACCGAGGGTAAAAGCAGGCTCTATATCAAGAATGTTTAGCGATAGTCCGTGTGTGGGATGAAAGGAGACTTTCACAAGTAAAAGAATGGTCATTCCTTCCCTTAATTCCTCTTTTGTAACCTCCTTGAATTTTTGTGTTATATCAGTGTATGTGCCGGCCCAGATAATCGCCCTCATTTGTGCAAGCACTTTACCGTTTTTCTTTTCCACAAGGTCGGGATAGCAATGGCCGCTTTTGGGATAATAATTGAGTTTTGCAATCTCGGCCTTCACCCAGTAAGCTCTTTTGTAAGTCTTTTCGATTATAGATTGCAGACTGCTTGCAAGGTCGAAAAGTGAATAATACTTCGGTATGTTGGATGATTGTGACATTTAGCCACAAAGATAATACGAATGAAAGAAAACCTGACACATTAAATTAAAAACAATAAACAGTTTATTGCTAAAGTTTGATTAATTTTCTTGTTGCCTTTGCGTTATCTGTCTTAAGCTGTATCTGATAAACTCCCGATGGAAAATTTTCTGTGTTTATCAATATGCGGTTTCCTCTGTTTATCTCACCTTCAAAAACTATCTGACCAAAGGAATTATAAACAGATATATTTAATTCTCCATTCAGTTTTTCATTATCTTTTACAATTATTTTGTCGCTAAATGGATTGGGATAAACGCTGACATTTTTAAAATACTCCTCATCAATTACTATCACAGCTTCAGCTTTAACAGGCAGTTGCACTGCAATTCTTTTACTCAGGTCATCAGTCTCTGTATCCCAACAAAAGGTTAAAAGGTCTTCAATAGTACCGGAATTATTATCAGGTGTGAATTTCAGAGTTATTGTCTTTTCCGAATTTGCAGCTACCTCAATTGGTAATTCTGTTAATACACTAAAATAGTCACTATGTATATTGATGTAATTTATTTTAATATCCTCATCCAGGTTATTGCTAAATATCACTTCCATTGTTGACGGTTGGATATAACTTACCTCGCCAAAGACAGCCTCATCAACATTAAACGTAAAAGCTTTTGGTTTCCAGTCAAATTTGAATGCCCTGTAACTAACAGCATCATACCTGACCTCAATGGCCATTGTTCCATCAGGTTTGAATTCGGTAAAATTGGGGTCGCCTGATCCCCAGCCAACAACCCAGTTGCCATTGGGTAATGGCTGGACGTTTCCCATTATATATCCGTGAATCGGTTCAGGATAGCTTTTATACTGTTTTACAAGATCAGCGAGATAATTTTGTTCATCCAGTTCGTAAAATGAAGCTCTTGATCCGCTAATGCCTGAGAACCAGTTGTTATCAAAAACAGAATATTGCCCGTTAGGTAGCTTCCTGAAATCGTGCTGACCCGAGAAAATAGAGGTGTCGCTATCAAAAGTAAACATATTATTTTCACCACCCATCCGCCAAATTATTTCACCATCAGATATTCTTATTTTCGTAAGCTCATGCATATTTCTTGATGATAATATTATTGTCGAATCTGTATCCATTTCAATGGAATTGACATGTGCATAATCAATAGTGTTCGGATCAGTCAAGTCAACACTTTCACCGGCATCAGTAATATTAAAATGGTCGAAAGTGCTCCAGTGAAACAATACATCACCATTTGGATTCTGAATCTGAATTACTCCCCCAATGACAGTTACCCCCGGATGCCCTCCGGGAACTACTGTATCCATATCAACAATTCTGTATTCGTTTGCCAGCATAAGATAATTGCCATTATCAAGAATTATCAGGTCATGAAAATCATTTGGAAACCCGGATACCTGAAGTTGCTTAACAAGCTCAAACTTATTATTAAGCTCAAAATGTTTATGTCCAAGTGTTCCGTAAGCGTAAGTAAGAATACTGTCTTGCTGAATTTTGAAGTCGAAAACAGGAGATGTCTGTTCCTGAAAATAAACCGGAGTCCCGTAGTTATCCATTATCATTAGATAAGGTTTGGTGTCAGGGAAGTAGCCCCACATTCCTGCAGGAGATAAAAAGAAATAGCCCGGTGACGGATTATCGCTAAGCAAAACTTCGGGCACAGGACAATCATCCGGAAGATTTCCGTCGTTTTTATTGTTATACTGTGCAAAAGAAGCACTTATCCATACAAGAAGGATAAGTGCTGTTAATATCTTTTTCATATTCAGGAAGATTAATATTTACTATTTATTTTTCACAAAACGGAAGGTTGCATTTCCTTTTTGTGATTTTATCACGCCGTTGTAAACTCCTGCAGAAAAGTTATTCGTATTCAATATGATATTCTTTTTAATGGTTTTTATTTCAAAAACTTTCTGTCCGGTAATATTGAATATCTCTATTGTCTTTTTGCCACTTATATCAATGCTGAGATTTAACCGGTCAGTAACAGGATTGGGATAAATTGAAATCTTATCATTCAAAAATTCATTTATTCCTATATCCTTTGTTCTTCCAGTCATAATTATCTGACGTGCAATTCTTTCAGTATTGTCTGCATTATCATAATTCAGGGTCAGAACATCTGTAAAAATCCCTGTTCCCTGAGGCTGGAAGTTTACAATAATATTGACATCGGCACCGGGGGCAATTGTCTGTGGGAATTGAGTTATAAGCCAGAAATAATTAAGGTGGTTGAATGAACTGGTTATCACAACAGTATCGTCAGTCTGATTCGTTACCTTAAATGTTCTTGAAACAGGCGTATAGTTGTCATATTCTCCAAAGTCAAGAGTGTCTTTATTGAATGTAAAAGCATTATGTTGCCATTCCTGTTTCACTGCGCGGTAAATATATGAACTGTCAGGACCTATCAGATCAAAATGCTTTCCTCCATCAAGGTCAACTTCGCTTACGAGTAAAGGAAATGAACCGAGGCCCCAGCCTATCACAACCCGGTCGTCAGCAATCCTCCCATTTGTTCCGGTTGCAAATGCAAAAACATTAGTATCCTGCTTATAACCCCAAACTTTCTCTGCTATAAGATTTTCCTGGTCAATTGCATATTCAAGAGCTTGTGAAAACGGAAACGGCTTATGAAGATTTCCATTGTCGTAAACAGTCATGTTCCCGTTGGGAAGTACTCTGATATCGTGCTGATGAGACCATCCGACAGTATCTCCAAAAGTAAACTGATTATTTTTAGCTTTAACTCCCATCCTCCAGATAATATCGCCTGTGGCATAATTTATTTTTGTGATTTCATCCATGTGGCGTGATGAAAGAAGAATGTTTCCATCCTGATCAAACTCAAAAGCATTTGCGTGAACATAATCAATAGTTGGTGCAGTCAGGTCAATATCATATGTGGCATCGGTTATCTCAAAATGATCCCAGCTACTCCATTGCCAGTAAACGTTTTGCTGGTCATCAACCTCCTGCAAAATTGCTCCGACAACAATTGCATCTGTTTGGCCGCCGGGTACTATCTGACTCATATCAACGATCTGAGGATCGTAAGCCATTGTTAAAAAATGTCCGTTATCCATAACAAGCAGATCATGAAAATCAATTAAATAACCGTTACCCGTTTTTATTGTATCAATGGTTTTCAGCTGGTCATCAACTATGATATAATAATTGACTGCTGCATTGAAAAAATCCCAATTACAATAGGAGATATTTCCATCGGGGAGAACTTTCAAATCAACAGCATTTGTTTTTCTGTAATAAAGCGGAGTACCATAAGTGTCGAGTATCATTATATACTGACTGAAGTTCTGATTCAGAAACGGTGCTATATTCAGTAACAATGGCATTGGATTCGGTTCATCACGGTTAATTACCTGCGGAACCGGAAAATCGGCAGGATAATTATTATCTTTTACCTTGGATTCTAATTTTACCGGAGTTTTTTTATTATCTGAATTAAACATAGGTTGCTCAATACTGTTTTTATAAAACTCGGTAAGCATTTCAGTATTGTCCTGCTTCTCAGTCTTAAATGACAATTGATATAATGATAATTCTTTATTTACAAAATGCACTGCACCATCTTTCAGAGTCAGAGTATAATCTGTATTCCTTGTTAGATGTGTGGCAGGTTTAATGAATAATATGTTCCCGTCTTTCACATTAATATCACAAGGGATAACATTGTTTTTCCCTTTTAATTCAACTAATGTCTTATCAACAGAAGAAATCTCAGAATAGGATTTAAACAGAAAAACCTGTTCTGGATTGATGAATCTGGCTCCGTCTGACGGGCTGACATAATAAAAGTCAGACTTTTGGGCAAAACCGGAAATAAACATTCCGATCATAAGAAATAATACTAAAATATTTTTTTTCATTTTATTCTTTTTATTACTATTAATATGTAACTTTTTTATTTTACAAAAATATATATTTTTAATTATTGACCAACTAATTACTGATTATCTTTGTTTTTTCTTATATAAGATTTACTATGAAGCGATATTTGATACTTTTAATAGTTGTTATGACGAATACTTTAATTCAGGCACAATATAAAATTGACAGGTTAGAGCCTCCTTTTTGGTGGACAGGTATGAAAAATTCGGAACTGCAGCTTATGGTTTACGGAGAAAATATTTCAGCCCTTGAACCGACAATTGATTATCCGGGAGTTTTTATTGATGAAGTTATTAAAGTTGAAAATCCCAACTACCTTTTTATTAATCTTAAGATTGATATTGCTGAACCGGGTAGTTTTAATATTGATTTTCTAAAAGGTGAAAAAATCGAAGTAACATATTTATATAGACTGTTTTCAAGAGATGACGATTCTTATGAAAGGCAGGGCTTTAATAATTCAGATGTTATCTATCTTATCACTCCGGACAGGTTCGCCAATGGAAATCCTGGAAATGACAATATTGACGGCTATTCTGAAAAACTAAACAGAGATGACCCGGACGGCAGGCATGGTGGCGATATTCAGGGGGTAATTGACCACCTTGATTATATTAAGAATATGGGGTTCACAGCATTGTGGCTCAATCCTGTGCTTGAAAATAATATGAAACGAACATCCTATCATGGATATGCTACTACAGACTATTATAAGGTCGATCCACGGTTTGGGACAAATGAGGATTACAAAAGATTAAGTGAAGAGGCCAGCAAAAATGGTATTAAATTAATAATGGATATGATAATGAACCATTGTGGTTCGGAACATTGGTGGATGATGGATTTGCCATCCTCTGACTGGATAAATAATGATGCCGGTTTTATTCAGACAAATCATCAAAGGCCGACGGTTCAAGATCCTTACGGTTCTCAATATGACAAGAAAAGATTTGCCGATGGCTGGTTTGTTGAAGTGATGCCAGATATGAATCAAAGAAATCCTCTTTTAGCAACATATCTTATCCAGAATTCGATATGGTGGATAGAATATGCAGTACTTTCTGGAATACGGGAGGATACATATTCCTATTCTGATAAGGACTTTATGAGTAAATGGTCGTGTGCAATTATGGCTGAATATCCTGATTTTAACATTGTAGGGGAGGAGTGGAGCGAAAATCAGGCTATCCTCTCTTACTGGCAGCGGGGTAAAAATAATCCTGACGATTATAAATCCTGCCTGCCATCGCTTATGGATTTTCCTTTGCAATCAGCTTTGATACAGGGGTTAAATGAAAAAAAGGATATCACAGGAGGGCTTATGAAAATGTATGAAACTCTTACAAATGATTTTCAGTATCCTGACCCTTTTAATTTGGTAATCTTTCCTGATAATCACGATATGAACAGGTTTTATACGCAGATAAATGAAAATTTTAGTCTTTTCAAAATGGGAATAGCATACATTATGACAATGCGTGGTATTCCACAGATATTTTATGGTACTGAAATTCTTATGACAAATCCGGGCGGGAAATACGACGGAGTAATACGCAGTGATTTTTCGGGAGGTTGGCCTGATGATAAGGTTAATGCCTTTAGCAACGAAGGTCTGGGTGA
>JAOZOC010000753.1 GCA_029933495.1 Bacteroidales bacterium | reverse complement strand
AGTTATACCTCTGGCGTTTGCTACCAATCACTATGGTTTTGGTAATAAAGTCGGAATAGGTATTCAGATATTGGTTTTTGTCAGGACTGTTCTTAGTGCTGTCAGGATTTACCTGTGCAACCGAAGTAGGAGAGTTAAAAAAACTTTTATCAATTTCAGTAGCAATCTCACGCCCTTTAACTAAAAAGAAATTCCCTTTCCCATCTGTAACAACATTGATATTTGATGAATCACCATTGTTTTCAAAATATTTCTGAAGCAAAAGAGAATCGGTAGTAATTGAAATTTTCAGATTTGAAAGGCTGTCAGCATTGTAAAAGAACCTGACGTCATATTTTGATTCAAGTTTTTCAACAACTTCATTCCAGTTGAGGCCATTGTCTGATTTGTCAAGATAAACAGGAGAAGTCTGCGCATTAACAGCCGGCATAATCATGGCTGATAAGACAAACCAAATGATTGAACCGATTACCGCAAATTTATTCATAATATAATGTCCCACAAAATGCTAATAACTTCTGCAATTCATGTAGATCGGCCTTTTTATAGTGTATCCGGTTATTTTTCATAAAAGTACGGATAGCTTTTTTATTGTCCGGTCCAAAGAAATTCAAGAAAGCTTTTTCCCTGTTTACATTTATTTTTTCTCCATTTTTAACAATGAGCCTGTCAGATTTTAATCCGGAATACCTGCCTAAAGGAGTGCTGTCAGTATATTCTCTGATGAAATCCTTTCTGTAATGTACCACATAGACAAAGTCATTTTCATAAATAACCTCAAAAAATGTTGATGAACTGTCGGCAGGAAAATAATCTGCAGAGTTTACAAAGCGCCTGCCTGCAATATCAATAGAATCAAGGTAGGCATCATTCAAAATAATTTTTGTAAAAACACCCTCCTTTAATTCGGCATTAAGAATAATCTCATTTGTTTCAAGATTTATATTAATGCTCTTATTCTTATAGACTTTTCCATCAATAAAAAGGTTGCCAACAACCCAGTTTTCATCAAAAAGATATGGCGAACCTTTTATGCCTGTGTATCTTCTCATATATACTTCGCCGTTTATCAATCTGTCATCGGTTCCATAGTCGCTATTAGCCCGTTGTACTATTAACTTAATCATTGAGTTAAGAGAGTCGGGAACATCCTGGGCAAACATTGATAAATGAAAAGTAAGAGATGTAAATATGATAAGCAATCCTTTTTTAATTAAACTTCTTTTCAAAGATTCCATTTGGATATGAAAAATCATTTTCAGGATTTTTGAGTTAATGACATAACAACATATATACAGTAAACGAAAGGCCAAAGATATATTGTATTAGAGAACTGCGGATAAGTTCATTATATTTTTATTGTCAAAATAAAAATTATATATCAGTACAATTCCAGATACTCAAATCCGTTTCCCGTCCATTCAAGAAACCGTTCAAAATCCTTAAAATTAATTATAAGTGAGGCCGTATTGATATTTGGGTGAAAGCTGATCTTATCTGAGTTGCGAAGATTTTTATCGAGAAAAATGTAAACGTGCTTTTCTTCATCATTTATCAGTCCGAAGGGAGAGACTGAGCCTGGTTTTAAACCAAGGTATTTCACCATTCTTTTTTCGGATGCAAAGGAGAGTTTTCCCTGCTTTAGCCTTTTTTCAAG
>JAOZOC010000191.1 GCA_029933495.1 Bacteroidales bacterium | reverse complement strand
ATTTCCTTCGTTAAGTGAGATAGCTGCATCTTTGGCTGACAAACCGGATGCTTCGGCATACAATGAGTATCCTCCAAACGGCAAATTGTCGAATGAATATAAGCCGTCACCATCTGTTTCGGTAAAAGCAACAACTTTGTCACTATTATCAAACAGGATTATTGTCATACCTGATAAATCCATTCCATCCAGGCAGTCACCTTCAACCGAAATAAAACCTTCAACCGAACCGATACCTGTTTCAGTCTCCTGAATCTCAGGAAGAAAGATGTCCATTGCGTAATTATTACTGTCGAGCAATTCAACGGGATTGGCATTTTTCCAGAATGGGGAATTCTTGTAATATGAAGGAAGAAAATCACTGTAATGTTCCGAACCGGACGTAAGTTTAATTTTAACGATGTATTCGCCCTGTAAAACTTCGGGAAACCAATAATAACCATATTGATAAAATAGCGCAGTGTCAACGGGCGCAATATCTGCCCCTTGTTTTCTGTACAAAAATGCCAATCCTGTATCGGATGTGACACCGGAGTTATTCATTGGGAATTCTCCAAGGTATGTAACTCCTCCAAAGTCAAAATAATCTGGGGTTGTCATCAGTTCGCAGAAAGTAGAAGTTACAATTCCGTTAAATGTAGTTTTTGATATTTCAAGACAAACAAGATATGATCCGCTTTCTTCATAGATATGAACCGGACTCATCTCTCCCGATGTTATTCCATCGCCAAAATCCCATAACCAGGTTTCCGGGTTTCCAGTCGAAATATCCAAGAAATGGTATTTGTTCGGTGTTTGTGATAGGGAGTCAAGCTCATACAAAAATCCTGCTTCAAGCGGCGTTTCTTCAATAGTAATTAACTCACAATAGGTGTCAGAACAAAATGTACTGTCATTTGAAACTGTCAGGCATACAAGATAATCGCCGGGCTCTGAAAAAGTATGAACCGGATTTTGTTCACTGGAAAATGTGGAGTCACTAAAAAACCATTCCCAGCTGTTTATGTTGCCTGTTGAACCGTCAAAGAAGGAGAAAGTGAATGGGTCGGCAGGATTTTGCTCATAAGTAAAATATGCCTCGCATTGAGGTGTTATCCCTAAAAAGACAGGTTGTAAAGAATATGCTAAACAAGTATCATTATACAGGGAATCGTAAGATAAAGTAGTCAGTGTTACAATAAAAACATTTCCAAGTGCAGGATTAAAGGTATGTTCAACAATTTGTCCTGTATCAATTTGGCCGTCATCAAAGTCCCATTCATAATAAAACGCATCAGGATAGGCTTCACCATAAAAAGTAAATGTAATGCTATCTTCTATTGAATAATTAAAAAAGTTGACACAATCACCTCCGCTATAAACCCATATTTCCTCTTCATAATTTGCTATACAACTGTCCTGAACAATTGTATCAAACGTTATAGTTGTCAGTGAAACGAGAAATAAATCTCCAAGTGAAGGGTCAAAAAAGTGCTCAATTTCCTTTCCTGTTCCTGTTTCCCCGTCACCAAAACCCCACAAATATATATCTGCTTCAGTCGGGACGGTTATTGCATAAAAATGTATAAGTCCGTTTTGTAATACTTCATAAGCAAACCAAGCGTCACAGTCCATTTTGGAGCTGTCTTCGATAAAACTATTACTCTTCTGTTTTTCAAATGTGCCTGTACTTACTAATTGAGCAATTGCAACATTTGAAATCCAAGAGAATAGCAGAAATATTATAATAAGTTTTTTCATTTTATTTAATTTTAATCAGTACCCCAACTCTTAAACCGAGCGACCAGGGAGACTTATCTGATAATCTTCGTTCATAAACAGGCTGCATATAGTAATTATAAACAGGCTCCAATGATAGACTGACACTGTTTGATAACTGATATGAAAAACCTATTGATGCCGATAATTTAAAATACGAATGAACCCTTTGGGGTGTTTCATCTACAATTATTATTGAGGTTGCCTTATCATTTGTGTAATCTGCACCTGATTCGTTACTACCAATAAGAACGGAGTAGATCCCACCAGCTTTCAAATAAACAGATAATCCTTTAAAATCTCTTATTTTGTAACCTACATATAGTGGAATACGAAGATATGTGTATAAATTATTAACTGTTTCAGAGGTCTGATAATCAACAGTATCATACAGCCCTTCAAGTGTTGTCTTGAATATAGGTTCCCCGGTAACAGGATTAATTTCGAAAGAGTTGACCTGATAGAAATAACCAACACTGTCGTATTGAGAGTATTTAATATCATATTTCCCATTGTCTTCCGAAAGCGAAACGCCAAGACCTGCCTCAAGAAAGAAATCTTCGCCATATATCCCGGTAACATCAAAATTAATTGCCTTTTTAGTACTTTTTTCTTCATCATTTAAAAATATTACCTCGGGAGTAACAAATGCACCAACAGACCAGGCACCCTTTAATCTGCCATAATCACTTTTGGGAACAAGGTCAAAGTCTTTATAGGCTGATGTGAAGGAAAAGTATTCCGGTAGAGAATACTCCAATCTGTTAACCAATAACGGTTCGGCAGTTGTCATACGATTAATATTGTCGTTCAGTCCGGGTAATCCCGGGTATTGGTCAACCAGCCTTTTCAATGAAGTATTACTCGCAATAGCAACAGAGGTTGTAACTGCGTTGTATCCTGTCCCTCCGGCCAATCCGGCATTAATATCAGATTTATTTGGTCTGTCCTGTTCTACAGTAACCGTCGCATTGTTTTGAGCTGTCACAGGTTTTATAGTACCTGAATTCGAAATACCTTTTGTTGTATTCTGTTTATTGTCAACAATTTTATTAGTAATTATTTGTTCATTATCAGATTTTTTAGAATTATTTTCAACAGGTTTTCCTTCGGCAAGAAACTCCTGTGTTCCTGTTTCATCTTTTGGTGATACAAAAACTTCATTTTCCGGATAAGTTTCCATAGCAGTATTATCGGTGCGATAATAGAAGTAGATACCTAATCCCATTCCGACAAGTAAAAGAAAAACAGAAGCATAGAACAGGCTGCTACTGAAAAACAGTTTTAGTGAGACTGCATTCCAGACCTTTGGCGACGGTTGCTTTTTATAACCGTCAAGAGTTCCCTTTAAGAGGTCTTCAATATTATTAAAACCTTCATCCATTTGCTGTAACTGTTGTTAAAACTTTATTTTTTTCTTCAAGTTTTCTACGCAAAAACTTTTTTGCCTTCGAGAGCTGTGATTTTGAAGTGCTCTCTGATATTCCCATAATCTCGGCTATCTCTTTATGAGGATATCCTTCAAAAATATAGAGGTTGACAACACTTCTGTAACCGTCAGGCAAACTTTGTATTACCTTTATCAGAACTTCCGGGCTGACGGGGGCATATACAACATCTTCTTCTTCCTGATAATTGGATGGAATGTTTTCAATATCCTCAAAAGAGTATTTCGTATTCTTTTTAATATGTGTTAGCGCTGTGTTAACCATAATTCTCCTTATCCATCCCTCAAATGAGCCTTCCCCGCGGAAATTTTTAATATAATTAAACACTTTGATGAATCCCTCCTGCAAAACATCTTCAGCATCTGCCATATTTGAGCAGTACCTCAGGCACACACCAAGCATAGCCGGAGCATATTTTTTATATAATCGGCTTTGGGCTTGCTTTTTCCCTGCTTTGCACCCCTCAATTATTTTATCATCATCAATCATCAAAATCACTACGTCTTATAGACTTTAATATATTATTATGGTTGCCTGAAAAATAAATTATATAAAAAAAGCCCCTAAAACGGGGCTTAAATCAAAAAAATGCCTTTTCCTACCGTTTTAAAAATCTTCTGACTACTTGATTCGATTTATCAGTAATTTTCAAAAGATAAATTCCACTTGTCAGATTAGTAATGTCAAGTTCAATATTATTTTCTCCAGGATAATTGTTTATGTTATAAACATTAATTAATTGTCCGTTACTATTAAACAATGTTAATACAAGTCCGGTTGTTTCACTAAAATTAACAGAGAATTGAATTTTATCCACAGCCGGGTTTGGAAAGATGTCACCAACACCTTCAATAAATTCATTTTCAGAAATCGCATTTATGTTGCCACTAACAAAATTATCTTGAATAAATAATTGAACATCTTCAAAAGCTGGATTATTGCCGTTAAGAGTTAAGTTTACCGGAAGTGTGTTTTTCCCTGTAACCTCCGCATGAACTTTATATGTCCCGAATGCTATGCCGTTAAAAGCAAAATTGCCATTTTCATCTGAATGCGTTACACCAAGGGGATTGTTATCGTTATCAAGAAGTAAAATCTCGACATTACAGGCAGGGCCTTTCCCGTTACCAAATGAAATTACTCCTTCAATCCCTCCGGGACCAAAAGTCATTGTAGAAGCAGGCACCATATTTATATCATATTGCCAGTATGTTGAGTAATGAAAAATAGTATCGGCTGCTTCCCACATTATACTATTGCTGAAATAAGTTGTCAGAAATGCATTATACAGAGTTGAAGCAGGAAGCATATCGGCTTTTACAAAATACTTTCCTTCAATAAGTTGAGGAAACAGGTAATAACCTAATGTATCATTATAAATAGCAGTATCTATAGGGATTATTTTTGTTTCTTCTACTTTATACAAATATGCAGCAGCATAATCTATCGGAAAATAACCTGCAAATATCTGACCTCCAAAGGAAAAATAATCCTTATATGTAACATTAACGATTTTTGTAATAGTTGATTCAATTAAATTTGAAAAGGGCCCTGCAGGAACAGTGACTGTCATCTGAACCCGGTAAACTCCCGGTTCAGCATATTCATGCAATGGTGATTCAATAGTAGAGAAATGCCCGTCTCCAAAATCCCAATAAGTGGAGACCAAATTCTGGCAATTTGTTGTGTTATAAAATTGTATCTCCATTGGGCTTTCGCCAGAAGGATCATAAACAACTTTAAAAGTAGCCTGTGGAATAACAATTGAATTCTGAATCGGAATTATTATGTCAGGAAACAGGTAGTTTCGTTCACTCCATATAAAGCGAAAGTAAACAGTTGTGTCGTGTGCCTTGCTTAGGTAGTCAAGCGTTGATATTCTCAATGCTCCTTTTGAAAAGAAAGTAGGGATTGTGTCGTAATAAAACCCTTCCTTGTCTGTTACAAGAGTTGCACTATAATTAAAATCAGGAGAATACGAATGATCTGCTTCAATATTAATAACTTGACCATCAATTGGTGCCCCTGTTTGCTCATCTGTTACCTGACCGATAATAAATATAACATTTTTATCGAAAGCTACCTGCGTAAAGGCCAATGAGCAGGAAAAGAGAAATACCAACAGAAGTGATATTTTCTTTTTAAATCCGATCATTTTACCTATATTTAACATCTTATAAACTTGTATTTAAAAATTAAAAACCAAACAATAATCCCGTTCTGATTCCTAACGAATACGGGTGTTTTGTTGTTACAACATTTCTTTCGTAAGCCGACTTCATATAAAATCTCATCGTAGGCTCAAGAGTAATACTAATGTGATTTCCCAGCTTATAACCAACTCCGGCTGAAAACACAAACGACCAGTTTGTATTTATGCGTGCCGGCAATTCATTTTCATAATTTAAAACCCTGTTATTGCCACTGTCAAAATCAACAGATGGCTGTCCTTCATTTATCAGGATAGCTACTGAGGGTCCGCCCTTTACAAACCAGGATATCCTTTTATAATCTTCTCCATATCCAAAGAGTATCGGTATCTGTAGATATGTGTATCTATTTTTTGTAGGAGTGAGAGTAACACGTGATATCGAATCGTAAACTTCAACCGTTTGAGTATGATATACAGGAACCACACCGCTGGCTGTCGTATCAAAAGTTACATCGTAAACATCTTCGTAAGTACCCAGAAATTTCTGGTAGTCAACTTTATAATTTCCGTCATCGCTTGCAAACTGAACACCCACTCCGCTCTGGAGCAAATAACCCGAAAACTTGTAAATAACACTTCCATCAACAGAATAACTCTGATTTGTTAACTTATTGTCGGAAGGAAAGAAAGTAATCTCCGGAGTAAATGTTAATCCTAACTGGATATTTCCTTTTTTCCCGTAATCACTTTTGAATTCAGGAGAGTTAGGTTCTGAAGGATTTATTTCATTTCCAATATTGCCATCCGATTGATTATCATTAAATTCTGAAGATTTCACATCTGATTCATAAGCTCCGGGTAAAGATGTAACATGCATCTGCTCTGTTCCATCAGCCATTGCAAGAAGGTTATCTTCATTTTCCGATTCTGAATCGGTATCACTAATAAAGGAAGAAGCAGTTACGTTTAAATCTTTGGAAGAAGAATTATTTGCAATTGAATTATTCTTGATATCTGAAGTTTCATTTTCTATTTCTGAAATATCTGATAAAGTAATTTTTTTACTGGTTTTAGCAGTTTGTGTTTGCACTTCCTCTGAATACTCTAAAACCTCATTTGTAAATTTAACAGTAGCAACATTAGTATTGTCTGAAACACCAGCTACCGGTTCCTGAGTCTGTAAG
>JAOZOC010000752.1 GCA_029933495.1 Bacteroidales bacterium | reverse complement strand
TTTGGACAATTTCGCTGTCCTTTTCAAACTTATCAAGAAAACTTGAGTTTATCCATATTTCCTGCATTCCGATTACCGAAAGCACAATTATTACTGCTGTTCCAATTAGTGAGACATTTTTGTGCTTTATGACAGCAGAAGCAAAATTATTAGCCAATTTCGAATGCGAATGTCCCTCTTTGTCTTCATCTTTATTGACAGGCCTTGCTTTTGGCAGACCAAAAATCATAATGCCAGCCGGCAGGAAAACGAGTGAAAAGACCATCGCCATCATCACACCGAATGCAGTAAAAATACCGAAATACTTAACAGGATAAACCTGTGATGTAAGTAATGATATAAAACCAACCGCCGTAGTAATGGAGGTCATAACAACAGGTTTCCACATATGTTTGAGCATATCCTTAACTGCTTCAGCTTTTCCTGCACCCGGATTATGATTAACAAAGGTGTGCAAATGGGTGTATAAATGAATTCCATCCGCCACACCTATTGCAATCAGCATAACCGGGATCATTGTTGATACTGCATATATCGGGATGTTAACAGCCGCCATCAGCCCGAATGCCCAGATTGTTGAGAAGAAGACGACTCCAAGAGTGATAAGAGTTCCTTTGAAGCTTCTTAAAATGATAAAGAGCACAATAAAGATGACCAAAAGAACTATTGGTACCATTTTCTTCATATCGGCAGGCCCGAGTAAGGCCATTGTCCCTTCAACAATCGGGCGTCCTGCAACATGAATCTTAATATGGTCATTCTCTGAGGTTTCGGCCATTTCAAGTATCCTGTTATAAAAATCCTGAGTAAAAACATCGTCGCCTATTTCGGCAATTATAACTGTGACTGTTTCATCAGTTGATACCAGTCTGCCAAAGATCATCTCATTGTTTTTTACATTCATTTTGAGTTTCTGTAATTTCTCTGGTGTTTTTGGTACACGCTTAAAAAAAGCTTTCACGTCCATTCCATCCTCGCTCCCAACAATATTATCGGCAGTGTATAGTGATGTTACATCACTTTTTTCAATTTCAGGCATCTTTTGCAACCTCTTAGTAAGTTGTTTTAAGGTGTCAAGAGTCTCTGAATTAAAAACACCGTTTTTATTTTCAATCGCCACGATGATACCGTCCTTAATGTCAAACCATCCTTCAGCCTTGTCGCTGTATATAAACGCCGGATGATCATGAGGCATATATTTATCCAGATTTGTCTCCATTTTCGTGTTCTCCTTCATCGCCATAAAAAAGAGTACTGTAATCACAAGAGTTACTACCATCGTAATCCAGGGTGCTTTTAACAATTTAATTAGAAGTTTTTCCATTTTGCAATTATTTATTAGTTAGTATTCACTACTGTTGCGTTTAAAAAATATATTCAACCTATTTTGATATTAATGTCTTTATTGCTTTTAAAAGTTTGGTGCCTTCATCCTGCAGGCTGAAATTGTGTTTGTTTAAATCCCATCTTTTAACCATAAGTCTGAGAGACCCCATTACCAACAGAGCAAGGCTTTTTTCATCAATATCATCTCTTACATTTCCTTGTTGTTGTCCTTCTATCAGGATTTTTTCAATTGTTTGTTCATTTAGATTTAAAATTTCGACAATTTTATTATTCAGTATCTCTTCGTTTTTAAATATCTCTTCTGAAAATATAACAGC
>JAOZOC010000190.1 GCA_029933495.1 Bacteroidales bacterium | reverse complement strand
TTTGTTGCTGCTGCCCATCCGTTTGCGTTTGCAATGTTAGTCCAGGTATATACTCTCTGGTCAGGCCAAACCGTATCCGCATAATCAATTCCGGCACCGCCAATATGAGAAAATCCTTTATGCAATGGATATAATAAACTGTCGGATGGCGCATCACCGTGGTAAACCACTGTAAACGGCAGTGAAAAATCTGGAAACTGCTCCCAGTTTATTTCATTTCCGGTAGTATCAACCTCAAAAGTATCAGGATTACATTGTTGCTGAAAAACCTGTGAAAAACAAGCTTGAGAGCCAATTATTAGTGTCACAAAAAGTATTTTCAGACGCAGGTTCAAAGCTAAGTCTTTAATAATTAATTTGTGCAAATATATACTGATTTTTGGAGACTTTGAAAATTTAACTTCATTATGTCTGTCATTGAATTCAATTTTAGAGTTTTATTATGATTTTAATAAAAGTAACAATTAGACAGAAAAATGTTAAAATTGAATCCTGATAGTTGACATTGGGAAGAACCCCATATGGAAATTTTTGACAATTTCACCTGTGACAACATCAATTCTGTTTAGATAAACGTATGTGTAGTTAGCTCTGTACTGCAGATCAAAAATAAACTCTGTGTTGAATTTTTTGCTGTTTCTCCTTAGTCCGAACCTGAAACTGCTTCTGAAATAATCCTTATTCCTTTCCTGATAAGCCCTGTCCCAGTCATAAACAACCCTTCCTTGCTTCACTGTTTCCTCCTGATTGTAGGGTATATACGGCCTCCCTCCGGCCCAGGTTATCCTCAATCCAAAAATGAGAATTCTGTTCTTCAATTTACCAAGAGGCAGCTCATAACCTCCTACACCATTAAAGACGTAATTCCCGTTATAAGCAGTGTTACGCTCCACCTTATCATATCCTCTGTATTTTGATTGAAAAAGCGACGCAGTGAAAAGAAAGAAATAGTTTTTATGAAAGAATTTCTCAAAGGTCAGTTCCAGCCCGTAATTTACACCAGTTCCTTTATTAACAAGGTTGTCCTGGCGTTCAATATAAAAGTCGGTTCCAATATTCAGAATTGAGTATTGCGGAATATCCGGTGTGACAGGGATGTTAAAAAGATCCTGGTAATATGTTTCAACCTTTAATCTCAAATTTTCTGTCAGGAGGTAGTTGTAGCCTAGAATAAACTGCAGACTTTTGGAAAGGCCCATCTTTTCATTGGTCAGTGTATAAGTGTCATCTGGAAGCATTGTCTGTACAAAATACATCATATGAGGTTGTATCTGACTATGCAGACCCACCCCGAAATTCAGTGATTGAATGTCATTTATATCCCATCTTACCCCGGCTCTGGGCTCAACGGAATAGGAGTTGTTAAGTGTGAAAAGCAGATAGTGAAGGCCCAGGGATGTTGTGAGACTATTATTAAATTTATGCTCCCACTGGGCGAATGACTGTATTAGGTTGAAGTTTGTTTTAATATTTGTGAAGTGTTTATAATAATTGTAGTAATATTGACTGTCAGCATAGTTGACATCATAAATGTCAAAAGAAACACCGATGTCGAACCTGTTTTTTACATTGATTTTTTTTGAAAAGGTAGTTGATAATGAATATTTGATTTCTTCTGATCTTTCTCCTGCCCATAAATAGGGAGTTGGAAATTGAATGCTAAATGTATCGACCTGGTTATTAACCTCGGATGCCACAAATGAAATATTGGTGTTGATAGTTGTGTTTGGATTAAAAAAGTAATTATGTGAAATACCGAAAGTAGCCAAATCAGAGCTTGTATTTATATCTTCACCATGAGTTGGAAATGTCCAGTATTTTTGCTTTTTATCAGAATCAAAAATTTTTATTGAGCTTGTTCCTCCCAGGCCTATAAACCTGAATGTACCGGCCTTTTTTGTAGGTACATTTATCTTAAACGACAGGTCCTGATATCCGGCCACTTCAGGAATTTTAATTCCCAGTTTTGATAGCAAATCTACGAAAGAATATCTATAAGCAGCGATATATGAAGCGTTGGATTTTTTTGAAAAGGGACCCTCAAGGCCAAACTCAAGGCCATTCCATCCCAACTGGCCCCAATATTCCCTCTTCTTTGAATTTCCGGTTCTCATACTCAGGTCAAAGATACCTGACAATGCATTCCCATACTGGGCAGGAAATGCACCTGTCAGGAAATCGGAATTTGTGAGCATGTTTGTATTCAGTATGGTAATCGGACCTCCTGTGGTTCCCATTGCACCAAAATGATTCGGGTTTGCAACTTCAATACCATCAACCCTGTACTGAAGTCCCGTTGGCGAATTTCCACGCACAACAATATCATTTCTGTTATCGCGCGAAGAGACAACACCTGCATAATTGGCTGCCATACGTGCCGGATCACCGTAACTCCCTGCATATCTGTTTGTCTCTTCAATAGTAAAAGACCGGGCACTTACGAGTGCCATCGGATTTATAGGCTGGTCTTTTTTATAATCAGCAACAACTACAACTTCACCTACAGACACAACATCTTCATCAAGCTCAATTTTCAGTATTACCTGCTTTGCTGAACTTACAATGATTTCATTCAAAATAACAGTTTTGTATCCCATAAAACTGATTTGAAGACTTTGCCTTCCAATCGGAACATCATTCAAAACAAAGTTGCCGTTTTCATCTGCTGATGTTCCTTTTGGCGGGTTGGTATTTAAAAGGATAATATTTGCTCCCGGTAGTGGAGAACCGGAATATGAATCTACAACTGTTCCCCTGATAACCTGTGTGTAGGACTGCTGTCCATAGGCCTGAGAAATACACAAAATGAATACAAGAGAAAAAAATGATATTTTTATTTTGTACCGGATCATTAGCAAACGCAATTTTTACTCTGCTCTATAGCAGTAACTCGCAATTTAAGCGACCATCATTATAAAAAGTAACGATATTAATAAAAATATTTCAATCAGGCTGTCATAAACAGAAAGATTTCTTTCAAGAGCAGTATTAAAACATCTTCAAGACAGCCGTAGTTGTCAGTATTTTCAACTAACTATACTGCTCAGCTTTAGGCAATTATCTTCGCAAAATCAATAGCCATACCGGTCAAAGTGGTTATTTAGCATAGAGTGGATTTCCTCTTTTTCTGAATCGGTAATCGAATATTTATTCTTTTGATAATTTTTCAAATTTACTAAATGATTTTTCAATCTGCCTTCAAAGTCACCGGTAAAATCCCATTTAAAATGGTCGTACATTTTTTTCAATTCTACAACCGGGTTTTGTTCAAAATCTTCAAACCGTAATTCATATTTGGTTTCATCGGGCAGAATGCCGAAATCTACATTTATCTTACTTAATATTTTATTATAAGATTTTACAACATCCACCAGCTTAGGGGGACTCCACTTTTTTTTCAGCTGATTTTGACTGCCGACAATGTTCCACAAGTTCATCGTCGAAGGTATAACATCATACGGATTCCTGTAAATATGAATAAATCTGGCATCGGGAAACATTTTGACAAGCAAAGGGATACGCATTGAGTGAAAAGGATTTTTTAAAACAATTCTTTTTCCTGTAGCAAAATCCAGCTTCTTGCAGAAGTTGGACATCTCTTTTTCCCATTTTTCCTCATCGGTGGGCATAAAATCTTTGTATCCATTAAGGAAATAGTCGTCGTTTTTGGGAAATATCAGCTTTATGAGTGGCGAATCCGTAGTGAGTTTCATCAGTGCATATTCATCTTCCTGTGGTTCGTCAAAGCCTAACTTCACATTATCCATCGGGCGCTTTTCCCCCATCACTTTAGACATTATTGGCTCATAATATTTTCGTGAAACCAAAAAACTGTCAGGAACAGAAACCTGGAAAACCGTTGGTGCAGCATACTGCTCATCAAGACTTATAAGCTGATGAAGAAGTGTGCTGCCTGTGCGCCAGTGTCCGACAATAAAAACAGGATTCTCAGGTACAGGATGATTTTTGAGCTGGGGGCCAAATGTTCGCTTTTCATAACCCTTCAGAAAGGATGCCCAAATTCCGTTTTGCAGTAAAAACAGTATTCTTATCAAATAATTTGGATACAATGAAACTCCGTGTTTTTTGATAAGCCTGAAAAAATTCCTTAAAGTTATCCCGGCTAAAAAGTATGAATGATTCATATATTCAATTTTACCGATTCAACTACTTTACCTGTTTCCACGCTCTTTTATTAAAAACTCAGCGATTGTGTCAATAGATTCAAGCACGTGTCGTGCCAGGTTCTGGTCGGCAATTCTAACCTTAAAATGCTTCTGAATTGTCATTATCAACTCAATGGCATCAATTGAATCCAGCCCCAGAATGTTATCTTTTGCAAACAGAGGAGCGCTGTTTTCAATATCATCAGGCTTTATATCATCTATATTGAGTGATTGTAGTATTACCTCTTTAATTTCAGTTTTCAACCCGTCAATTTCATCCTCAGTCATTGTTCAATCCAGTTTTGTTATTTTACTAGCTTATACAAGTCGGTAAAAAACAGGTGCTCTTCGTCAGCCCTGTCATTGATCATATTGCTTAACTCTTTTAATCTTTCCGGACCCAGATCGCGATTTTTACCAATTTTGGCTGCAAAGTAAGATATATTTCTCCAATTATCGCCAATTTCCATCATTCTCTTCGACATATCTTTAAAACTGTTTTCATTCAGCTTTTCGGAAGCCTCTTGCAGGAAGGTGGCAAACAGGTATCTGTACCCGGCTCCACCTGTTCCCTGATCTTCGAGAAGGAGGGTTATTTTCATGATTTCATGAGACAGATGATCAATATCGCGGGCAATTTTTGGCCAGCCAACCACTTTTTTCGCAAATTTTCGCATTCCTTTAATTCCAAGGAATGGAACAGGCAGTTTGGTCATATTGTAAGCAGATTTTTTTATTCCTTTTATTATAGCTTTATCAAGGTCAATATTATCTGGGATATATTCAGGATAAAACAAAAATCCTTTTGGAGCCATAAACCCGTTTACAAACCTTGCTTTCGACATCCTGCTAATTGAAATTTTAGCTTTCTCCGGGAAATAACTGTCGCTTACAAGATAATCTGTTTCATTTTTGCCGATAATTGTAACAAAATGAACGTTTATGTGAACCCGTTGCCATTCGGGCAGGTAATCCATGTAATAGAAATCTACCTGTACAGCGGTTGGAATGTTGTTACTAATCAGATCATTTACATATTTCTCACCTTTCTCTTTCGATTTAAAAGACGCAGTGTTAAATTTCACGCCGGTATTCTTTCCAAAATTCTTTCGTATTGAACCTGGCTTGTTTCTAACAATGAAGGTAGGGAAAGGGAAGTTGGATGATTCGAAATATCCAAAAAAGATATTGCCTGAAATTCCAAAAACCATTGGCTCTGAAATATCCAACCCATTATGATTTAAGAGTGCCGTCACGGTTCCAGATTCACAGTGGGCACCCATTTTATGTTCAAAATTTATCTCTTTCATAATTACCATCCGAATTTAATGATGCCTTTTACCTCTTATGCTATTTCTACTTTTGTAATAATAAAATAGGGATTTTGGGTTACCGTCTGTTTTATTGATATCTTTCTCTTTTCATCGTGCTTCGACAATATAAGCTGAAAAAGTGAAGCAACGGGAATATCAAATGCTTCGGCATACTTTTTTATTTGTGATAATTTTAGTTTTGTGAAATTACTCATTTGAAAATGCTGCCTGAGCTTGCGTTTACTAACTCCTGCTCTTGAAGCAAGGTCGCCCTCACCAAAACTTTGTAATATCATATAATAATAAACCGGGCTTATCTCTCCTTTTTTAAGCTGTTCGCGTAGCGATTTCTCCCATTTTTCAACCTTTTCAAAATAGTCATCCAAATAGTTTTTAGCCATAAACGAACCTGTTTGCATAGGCCCAAAGGAATCATCATCCTTTTCAACGTACAAAACAAGTTGATGCGGTTTGAATTCTACATATACATCTTTCTCTTTCATCTGTTTGTAAATATTTGATTAGAACAGCTTAAAGTATCTTTCAATAATTTTTCTGCATTTTGAGCCGGAACCATTAGTTGTCAGACTCCAAAAACGGAGACAGCAAAATTAATAAGATTTTTGAGAAATGAAAATCAGACTTCGGTAGGTTCAACTTCGCTCAGTCTGACAATGTGGATGCTAAAAGTTGATAAATATGCTGGTATTATTATCAAGACTTCCCAAACTATAACCCTGTCATATTCAGGCTAATATCCCAAAGTCTTTTCCGGACTTCGGAATCATAGGATATTGCAGCTGGATTTGCAGGTCTTTTGCTTACAAAGTATTTTCCGGTAACATTATCCACCTTGGAAGATGTTGCAAGATAAACGGATGTTTCAGCACCTTGTTTTAAAGAGCCGCCGCCCATTCCCCAGCCGGCACGCAGAAGTTTAGTGCTTATAACTCCCGGATGAAGGCAGTTTGCCGTTACATTTGTTCCTGACAGTTTGCCGGCAAGATGGAAGGAGAACAGGATGTTGCAGAGCTTTGAATAAGCATAAGCCGTATATCCGTCAAAGAATTTCTCACCCTGCAAATTATC
>JAOZOC010000751.1 GCA_029933495.1 Bacteroidales bacterium | reverse complement strand
CCTTTTTCTGTTCTTAGGTTCTCCGGGGTTCTATGAGTTTGCTTCGCTGTGCTCGCAAAGACGTATTTCTATATTAGTTTATTAAGTTGCAATGTATTGCGAGCGAAGCGACGCAATCTGCTAACGCTTTCCACTCAGCTTCATTGGTACTATTTACAAATTCACCTTAATGTCCCTTAATGCCTTAATGGTTTTTATCTGTTTGAATCATTAAGAAGTTAAGAATCATTAAGAATTTCTTTTAACGGTGTGTTTAAATTTCAACACTGCAAAATTCAGTTCAATTGTAGTTTCGCTTTCGGTAGTTGTCAAATCGTCATCCAGCAATTCCGAAATTATTTCACCGCTCTTTTTCATCAATGACTTCTGCTTTTTTTTATCAGGATTTTCTGATAATTCCTTAACAGCCTGTGTAAGTTCCCTAACTTTAGCGAAGGTTTCTATTATGGCAATGGTTGTTTGTGTTGCTACTTTACTTTTTAGTATTGTAGCAAGCATATATAACCCTTTTTCTGTAAAAGCCTTAGGATTTGTTGTTGAGTGTTTTAACAATCTAAACCGGTCGAAATTTTCGACCAGTTTAATTCTTTCATTATCAGTTAATTTAATAATGTATCCTGTGGGAAACCTGTCAGGGTTATTTTTAACCGCTTCATTTACTCTTTTTGTTTCAACACCATAAATTTTAGCAACATCGCTGTCGAGAATAACTTTTTGTCCTCTTACTTCGAGTATCAGCGTTTCTATATCTTCGAGTTTGACTATTGAGCACATTTTGGTTGTAATGGTATCGTTTTTGATTTTGAAATAATAAAACAATGATAATTAGCCACTAAGACACGAAAGCACAAAGGCATCACGAAGAATGTTAATTGTTTATACTTTTAGTTTAGTGAATCTTTGTGACTTAGCTCCGAAAGTATAACGTAAAACGCATTACACGTAACTCTTAACACCTAACCCAATAACCTCTTCTATCTTCCAATAGCCCGAACCTCAAATCCAATCTCTCTCAGCTCTTTGTGATTCAGGATATTTCTTCCATCGAAAAGGAAAGCGGGTTTTTTCATACTGCTGTATATTTTCTTCCAGTCGTACTCCTTAAACTCATCCCACTCGGTGATGACGGCAATTGCATGCGCTCCCTGTGCTGCTTCGTAAGGGTCTTTCTCACAATTGAGATGCTCATCATTTTCCTGTTCACTGCGGGTATTCAGATAATTGAGGTCTTCTATCATCCTGGCGTGCTTTACTTTCGGGTCATAAACGTGAATGACGGCCTGTTCCTCTATCAGTTTATCGGCGATTTCAATTGCAGCCGACTCCCGGGTATCATTGGTGTCTTTTTTAAATGCCCAGCCGTAGAAAACAATTTTCTTTCCTGAAACGGTGTTAAACAGCGCATTGACTATATTTTCGGCAAAACGTTGTTTTTGAAAATCGTTCATCTTAATGACCTGTTCCCAGTAATCGGCAGCTTCATCAATGCCAAAATGCCTGCACAGATACACAAGATTGAGAATATCCTTTTTAAAGCAGGAGCCGCCAAACCCGACCGATGCTTTCAGGAATTTGGAACCAATCCGGCTGTCAGCACCAATTGCTTTTGCAACTTCATCAACATTGGCCTCAGTCTTTTCGCATAATGCGGAAATGGCATTTATTGAAGATA
>JAOZOC010000750.1 GCA_029933495.1 Bacteroidales bacterium | reverse complement strand
AGCAGGTGTTATGATGAGATTGAAGATTGGAAAGAGCTCATTGACTGGTCTGTAGAGGTTAAAAATTATTACATCACCGAAGATCCATTGGATACAGGATTCAGGAAAGTTTTGAATTTCGGGCATACTTTGGGACACGCTTTTGAAACCTATTCGCTCTATTATGATGATGAAAGCCTGCTGCATGGTGAAGCCGTTGCCATCGGAATAATTTGCGAGGCCTATATCTCATATAAGGTTGCAGGTCTTGGAAAGGATCAGCTTGAAGAAATAGCAGCATACATAATAAGATGTTTTGAACCGTATATACTTGAATCTGACAGTATTGATATGTTACTGGATTTTATGAAACACGACAAGAAAAAATTAGGCAGCCAGATGAATTTAACATTACTTTCATCAATTGGGACAAGCCTGATAAATCAGGAATGCAGTATTAATGTAATTCGTGAAAGTATTCAGTATTATCAAAATCTTGTAAAATAGCCTGATATATTTAGCATTTTCAATATTTGATTAGATATTTTTCAATACTTTTGCTTCCAATTTAGACGAATAAAAAATGACAGTTGATATATTTATCCCATGTTTTATAGATCAGATATTCCCTGAGACGGGAATGAATATGGTCAAAATTTTAAAGAAGTTAGGCCTCGATATTCATTATAATGAAAATCAAACCTGTTGCGGACAGATGGCCTTCAATAGCGGGTATTGGGATGAGGCCAAAGAGATGGGTGAAAAGTTCATCCACGACTTTCCGAATGACAGGTATATTGTCGGACCTTCGGCATCTTGTGTGGGTTTTGTGAGAAACTATTATCCCAAGTTATTTTTTAATACTGCATTACATAATGAATTCAAGCAGGTGAAAAAAAATATTTTTGAGTTTACGGATTTCCTGGTCAATGTGATGAAAGTAACTGATATCGGGGCAACTTTTGAGCATACTGTGACTTATCATGATTCTTGTGCTGCATCAAGAGAATACGGATTAAAAAACGAACCGAGAGAGTTGCTCAAACATGTTAAGGGGCTGAAACTGGTTGAGATGAAGGACACCCATGTTTGCTGCGGTTTTGGTGGCACCTTTTCGGTGAAGCATGAAGCCATCTCAACAGCGATGGGAGAGCAAAAGGTTGAGAATGCACTTGAAACAGGTGCAGAGTATATTGTTTCGACCGACTCTTCATGCCTGATGCATCAGAATGGCATAATTCAAAAACAGAAGTTGCCTTTAAAGGTACTGCATGTTGCCGATGTCCTCGCTTCTGGCTGGGAGCTGTAATTGTATTGTTAAGTTTAGTATAAAGCCGGAATTCATTAAAAATAAGACTATGAAAAACCTGACTTACTATTTTGTTTTTATTCTGTTATTCTTAACAGGTTCTACTATAAGTGCACAAAATACCGGTGATGATGACCGGCCTAAAATCGGTGTGGTATTAAGTGGTGGCGGTGCCAAAGGCATAGCCCATATTGGTATTTTAAAAGCAATGGAAGAAGAGGGGTTATATCCCGATTATATCGCTGGCACAAGTATGGGAAGTATCATTGGCGGGCTTTATGCAACAGGCTATTCGGCTGACCAGCTTGACTCCATCGTAAGGGAGATAGACTGGGATTTGGTATTGTCAAACAATATTCCCCTTAATTATATTTCCTTTCAGGA
>JAOZOC010000009.1:8748-22018 GCA_029933495.1 Bacteroidales bacterium | reverse complement strand
GATATCGAGGAATACAAAAAATGCATACCCAGAATTTAATGGAGGCAATTTGTTATAATTTATATCGGAGTCCTGGGATAGTTGCGTCCAAGAGCAAAAAAATAAGAGATAACGTAGTTATAATAGGGCATATATACGCTAATACCATGATAAAAAAACATAAAATAGTAAAAAAATGCATGTTTTTTAAGAAATTAGAAATTGGTTAGTTCTGCAACGGCCTTGTACTGCTTTATCTGCATTGAAAATCCTTTTCTCAACCGCTCATTTTTGGAGATTAATAAATATGAATTCTTTTTATAATTGATTGGATTTAGATAAGATTTATCTCAAATTATAAATAATTGCTGTAGTGATGAATATTAAGAATAATACTATTAAAACTATTTTTATTCCCCATTTTCTATATACAGATAAATTAATAGTTTTTGGTCTTAAATTAGGATCCGGATTACACAGTTGACAAAAAACTTTCCCCCAATTTTTCTTACCTGGAAAAAATAAGGACAAATTGTTTGCTGGCAATGTAGGCTCATCACCAGTTAACATTTGCCTGGCAATAATACCAACTGAGTATATGTCTATTACGTTTGACAATTCCCCTTCTCTATTATAAAAGGCCTTTTCCTGTTCAGGTGGCGAATATCCCGGTGTATATCCTGTACTGCTGCTTATCATACTTTCCCGGCTATTTTCGTTTAAATCTATTGAAACATCAAAATCCATTAATTTATAATGATAGTTTTCTGGTGATAATTCCTTAACCCCTATGTTTGACGGTTTTATGTCGCAATGTATTAAGGGGTTGGGAATCTTAAAATGTATGGTTTCTAATGCACTACCCATCTGAATTAAAAACGATTCAATCTCCCTATCTGAAAATTTTCCTTTCTTTGCAATGAGTTCTTTAAGTGTCATTGAAAAAAACTCCATAAACATAACAATTCCTATCAATATCCCATTAATTCTAATCTTGTTGTGCCTATAAACATTTACTATATTGGGATGATGTTTTACCCTTTTTGCAAATTCATATTCACGGTTTAGAGATTTTATTCTTTGGTTAATATGTTTGTCTGGAACATTTTGGAGAGAATAATACTTAATTACATTTTTCTCGCCGTTCTTATAGTAATAAAATATAATAATCCCATTTTCACGATATCGGGTTTTCATTTTATTAAAATCCTCAAGAAAAGCAATATCAGAAAAATTTGATGAGAATATTTTTTTTATTTCATAAGCAGAAAACCTCATTGGTGTTAATTAAGAAACCCTATTTTTAAAATACCATTCCAGGTATAACCTATATATATTGGATTTGCTATGTCAATAATACTCTTATTGTTGTATGAAATTTCTTGTTTAAAAAAGGTCTTTGTTTTTTTTGATTTTGACCAAAGAGTTTTGTTCACAGTTGCTCTATCAATTGAGAATGATTTATTTTGAGTAATTTTCCCGTGGTTGTCATATATTAGCATATATTGAAGCTTTGAGTTCTTATGAACTGCTTTCCAATATTTATTTATATTTCCAGTGAAACCAATATCAAGCTCAAAGGAGATCATTCCAGCTAAAACACCAGTACAATACTCTTGTAGGAACTCAGCTTCATAATTTGCCAGATTTTCCCAGGGTTCTACCATATCCCTGTTATTTCTTATCTTAATTACTAGATTGTTTTCTTCAATATTAACAGGTGTTATTGAAAAGTTCATAATAATTAGATTATCTCTTTTGCGATTTACAATCCAGCCGATTTCATTATTATTGCTGGTTATTATTGCCGGGTAAGTTTTAATCTTTTCGAGTGATCCTTTTGGGGGTTTAGATATATTATTGTATTTGATAATTTGAGTAATATTTCCGGTTTTTGTATTCTTCAGATAAATACTTTTAATGCATTCCAATGATGGCTTTGGAATACTAGAAGACAATAGCTTAATATTATTTCTTGACTTTGAGTTTATTAGAAATGCAGGAAATGCGTCTGCAATTAGAATTAAGTGTTTAAATCTTAGGTTTTTTAAATATGAATCAAGTGCAGCTTCATTTCTAGTGTCCCTGTATATTTTCCTGGTCAGTTTTAATGACTCATCAAATTTATAATTATAAGTATATAGTTTTTCTAATTTGAGCATTGCATTATTCCAATTCAGGTATTTCTGATTATTATCCCAGTTATCAATCAACCAGCTATAATTTTGAAGTGACAATTTGTAATCCTTCTCATAGTAGCATGCCTGCGCATAATAATAACGCATTTTGAAAGAAGTCCTGAAGTGTTCGGAATTGCTTTTACCTAGAATGTAAAGATTTGTATAATCTCTTTTATTGTAATAAACCCCAAAGGCAATTTCCAGGTTCAATTTTAACTTTTTTGAAATAGATGAATCATCTTCTAATTCAAGATAGCTTGAATAAGCTGAAACAGCATTTTTGTATTCTTTGTTTTGAGAATAATTATCTCCAGCAATCTTCAGTTTTTTTAATTTATAATCTTTATCATCTGGTTGCAAGAGTATAAGCTCGTTAATAATCAGTAACCTTTCATCAGATGTGCTTTTTGATGATAAACTATTCACTAACAAGTCTGTTTTTATATCCCTATACCAATTATCTTTCTGGGGTGAAAAGTCCCATATTTCCTCAGAAATAAAGAATAAAGAATCAGGGTTAGCTATTATTTCACTGGATTTACTATACTCAATTATTAACTCTTTTGATAAAATTTTTAAGCTGTCTGATGGCTCTTTTTTATAGTTATTATGGAGAGTAATAATCTGTGAGGGAAGGCTGTTTTTCCCAATTGATTGATTTGTTTTCTTAACTGTAAAACTATTTGTTAAGTGTTGATTGTCCCACTTATAAATAACTCTATAGTGAACTGAATCAGCCCGTGCCTCAGTATTGTCAGTACTAAATGCTATTACTAAATGTCGATTAGAAATGCAATTTAGCATTTCGCAAAGATCGTTACTGATGCTTCCTTGGTCAATTTGGTAATAACCCAAAGAGCTGTCAATTAATATATCTTCGTCTTGGGATTTGAAGATTTTGGTTTTTACAAAAGTTTTACTGTTAACATATATGTTCTCAAAGAAAACAAATGGTTTAAATTGATCTTTTGAAAAAGAAATATAGCTAAAAAAAACATTGTTGTGTTTTTCTGAGTTAGCAATCTGTGTATATATGCTTAAAACATCCTTGCTCTCTTCATTTGAGTATAGGAGAGTTAGATGTTTTGTTTGGGGAGAAGATTCACTTAATCTATTGATAAAATCACTTATAGTTGTATAATCAAAGGCCAATGTGTCAATAAAAATAAATTTAGCCAGAGAGTCGTTATAGGTTACTATAGAGCCCTCTTGTTTGTTAAGAATACTTGTGCTTCTAATTAGATGCCATACAGGTTTTATTGTGGCTATGCAACTTGCATTAAGTTCATTAATTGTTTGAATAAGGCTATCTGTTTTTTCTGAAAAGTTGTTCTCTTCAAAAAGTATATGAATATTAAGGGTGTCAGAATTCTCCTTTATTGAAAGCAAACTGCAAGGCTTGTCATCGGCAAAGATTTTTAATTTTACTGTATCAAGTGGATTGCTGCAAAGTTCGGTTTTGTTATTAATTAGACCACTAATTTCAATATTGGGATAGTTGGAATATATTGTGGGTGATATTATAAAACTAGAGTCTTGCGATTGTAAAACGTTAATGAAATATATTGATAGGGCTATTAGTAGTAAGTTATTTTTGACTTTTTTCATAGTTAACTATTTCCGACTAGTTCATACATACTGGTCATTTAATGTGACTATTTTGCTGTTATTACTAAATCTTTTTTTCCGGAAACTTTTTTTCCATTCTTAAGAACAACTATTATTTTTAGCGTATAAGTCCCGGGGGCTACTATGCCTAATTTGTTAAAATTTATATTTGTATTACCAATTGAAGATATAGTAAAATCAATAAATTTCCCATCTCTTTCGTGTATTAAGTACTTTTTAAAGCCCTTAATATCAGGGTATTTACTCCAGTAAATATTAGTTGGTACAGCTAGCTTTAGCTCCATTTTTCTTTCTTCAAATCCCATGAAATCAACTGCCTTTATTTCATTCTCTTTTACTGATTCGTCATTGTGTTCAGTTACGATTATTATCTCCTCCTTGTTTGGCTTTTCTGTAAAAAGGATGTAAGCTCCGGTAATAATTGCTACAAGTAATAATGTTAAAATTATAAGTATAACAGATAGCATTTTTTTTGAATTTGCCTTTCTCTTGCCTGATGAATTCTCTGAAATAACATCAGCCTCTTCAACTCTATCAATAGTTGAATTTGAGGTGGTACTTGTGTTATCTGTTAATTGGTCATTTTTTGGTGGATACTCATATTCCGGCATTGAGGTTTTTCCTCTTTTTAAATATCCGAACTCTCCAATAACAGCAGTAATATTATCTGTTGAGCCCCTAGAAAATGCGTATGAAATAAGGTTCTTTAAAGTTTTTAATAAATCCTTATTCCCAATAATTATTTCATAGAAGTCTGAATTATCCTTTTCTGTTTTGTTTGTGATAAGTCCGTCAGAACATAGTAAAAAAAGCTCCCCTTCATTTAGTGTGCAATAATTGGCATCAAGTGGAAAGAGCTCCGGTTTGTCATCTTCCCCATTTATTGAACGGGTTATAATATGGCCATAGGTTTTATGAAAATGCTCAGGGATATCATCTCCATGTTTGTTAATGTGCTCCTGAATATATGTATGGTCGTTTGTTATTTGTTTAATTTCATTTTTAGAAATGAGATAAACCCTGCTGTCTCCAATGTTTCCATATGCATATTTATCTTCATAAAGCAGAACACAGGTGAGGGTTGTGCCCATCCCCGCCAACTCTGGATTTTGTTTAATTTTTAAAGCAATCGCTTCCTGTGATTTTGCAAATATCTGGCTTAATAATTCTTTAAGATTATCGGGATAAATGTTGGACTTGGGTTCATTATTTAAAAATGATTTTGCAGTTGCAATAACAGCTTGGCTTGCAATTTCACCACCTGCAGCCCCTCCCATTCCATCTGCGACTGCCAGAAAATAAAATCCTTTACTGATCTCATTTGAAAAACAGGAGTCCTGATTGTTTTTTCTTCGCCCTACATAGGAAAGTGCATCAAATTTAAAATTCGCCATTCAAAGTTATTTTGCTATTCTTACTCATTTACTTGAATATAAAACAGTACTCCCCATAAAAAAAAGAGTACTGTTTTATGTTTTAAAGATAAAAGAAACCTACTTATACAACGTATTTAAACTCAAGCTCACCTGTTCGTATAACAGAACCAGGCATAACTTCTGCAATTTGATCAACTTTTAATTCTTTTCCATCAACCTGAGTTGGGTTCGTTTCACCTAAGTTCTTTACATACAGCTTTCCGCTTCTGTAAATTATTTCTGCCTGCTTACGCCCGACTGTCTGAAACCTTTTATCTAATTGTATATGTGCATATCTTCTTTCGCCGGTTACACTTTCACGTCCTAACGTAACGACAGAGCCTTCTGGTGTAGGGTATCCCGAAATGAGGAAAGTTTTTCCCTTATCATCTCCCGAAATAATTTCAAGTCTTCCGGGTATAAATTTCATAGTTTTGGGGTCATCAATAAAAAGCTTAATTGTTTTATAATCGTCATCATCATTTAGGATTGGTTTTGCAGCAGCACTAGCTTTCCTATTCTCATTAGCTCTCTTTTCTTCATCTCTCTTCTTCTGTTCAAGTTCATACTGACGCGCATCCAGTTCTTTCTTTTTACTTTGCTGCATAATAACAATTACAACAATAATTATAACAATTAGTACACCAATGGCTATTAATAGTAATGTGAGATTTTCTTTCCACCATGGAACAGGAATTACCTCAGCTTTTGTCTTAACCTCTGCCTTAGCTTTAGCCTCTGCCTGAATAACTTTATTGTCAAATGTACATTTTGTTCTGGATTCTTCGTGAATAAACGGTTCTCTGCTATTTCTTTTTATTTCAATATAAAGAGTCCCTTTTACAACATAGTTTGTCAATCGTAAAGGTTCTTGCTTTGCATCTGTATTTACTCTGATAGTATCACCAAATTTCCCCTCTATTATATAATAAGCCAGCGAGGTTGAATTCCCGGGAATAAAATTTCTCACAATTCCTACTACTGTAACTTTTTCATTGTTATACTGCCCCGGAGTATCAAGTATGCTTCTAATTTTTGTTGGGTATGCAGAGTCGCAATGCATTATTACCTGAGCATTTAATGCGGGTTGAAACCCTAACAATAAAAAGGCTAACAATAAGCCCGAAAAGTAAATTGATGTCTTTTTCATAATGAGATAATTTAAATTATTATTATATTGATTAATAAAGTTAAAAATTCTAATTCAGGTAACTTGCTAAATGCAGGTTTATTCGCAAAAACTCTATATGTGATTAATTTTGTTGGGCAAATTTAGAAACATTTATGTGAAAACAAAGAGAATGCCCTAATTCATAATGAGACTCAATTAAAATAATAAGAAATGAACCTAAAAATTTTGTCATTGATTATTTTTATATAAATTTGCTTGTTTTTAATTGGAAATTGACCAATATTGTATCGTTATCAATTTATTATACTACTTAATCTAAATCATTAAGTATTACCTTATTAGTAGGTTGTATGGAGGAGCAAAAAAGATGTCCCTATTGTGATGAGTTAATTCGCGTAAGTGCAGTAAAATGTAGATACTGTGGTAGTTCTCTTATTGATAAATCTCAACATGAGAATATTAGCATAGATACTGGTATTCACAAGGCACTGAATTCAAAATATGAAATTCTTGAAGAGTTAGGAAAGGGAGGGATGGCGGTAGTCTATAAGGCCATTCATAGAAACCTTAATCGAATAGTTGCACTAAAAATTATTCATAAGAATCTTATTCATGATGATGAAACTGTTCTTCGGTTCAGAAGAGAGGCTCAGTTAGGTGCCTCTCTTTTACATCCTAACATAGTTATGGTTTTTGATGAAGGCAGGATAGAAGACACTATCTACATGTCTCTCGAATTTCTTGAAGGTGACGATTTGCATAAGTTAATTAAGCAGAAGGGCAGACTTTCATTAAAAGAAACTCTTGATATTATTATTCCATTAGCAGAAGCTCTTGATTATGTACATAGAAGAAATTTAGTACATCGCGATATCAAGAGTTCAAATATTTTTCTTACAAAAAGCAAAAGATCCGTTTTAACTGATTTTGGGATTGCCTATGCACGCGAATCCGAGTCAAATCTAACTAGGGCTGGAGAGGTTATAGGTACCCCGGAGTTTATGAGTCCCGAGCAGGCAAGCGGTGCTAAAGTAGATGGACGAAGCGATTTGTTTAGTCTTGGAATAGTTATTTATCAGTGTTTAGCCGGAAGAGTCCCTTTTAAAGGGGATACTCATCTTTCAACAATTTTTCAAATTACCAGAGACCCTCTTCCAAATATCCTGAATTTTAATAAAGATTTGCCTGGTTGGATTACTCCTTTTCTTGAAAAATGTCTTGAAAAGTCGCCGGAAAAAAGAATCCAAACTGGAGGAGAATTAGCTCAAATGCTTAGACAGCAGAGTATTGATGGTGATTTACCAAAAGAAGAACCCTCAAAACAAGGAAGCTTCCAAAATAATGAAACTGATGAGCTTGTCTCTCCGAAAACTTATGCTGCGGATGATATCGAAGGCATAATTGAAGATGCAGAAAAACTATTTGATAATAATAAGTTTAAAAAGGCAAGATCACTGTTTGAGAAAGCATTAGAAATCCGCCCTGATGACCAGTATGTTAAGAATAAGATTGAACATTTAAACAGGATTTTTGAAACTATAACAAAAGCAGAAGAGGAGAAGTTATTGGTTCAAAAAAAGTATGATGATGCAGTTTTAAATGGTGATGATTTTTTACAAAAAGAAAAATATCAAGAAGCAAAGGATGAGTTTGAAAAAGCTCGTTCATTGAAGAGATTTGAAAAATACCCAAAAAAGAAACTTACTGAAATTGATTCTATTTTAGAAAAGATTAAGATTGAGGAGGAGTTAATTGCAAAAGAGAAAGCTTATGATGAAAAGGTTGTTGAAGCTGAAGTCTTACTAGAGGATGAGAAATGGAAAGATGCTAAAGATGTTCTGTTTGCTGCATTGGAGATTAAACCTGATGATACTTTTTTACAAACCAAGATAAAGGAAGTAGATTCTGAAATTAAACGAATACAAAAAGAAAAGGAGGAGCAGGAAGCAAAAGAAAAAGCATTCTATAAAGAAATTGCTTCTGCTGGAGATTTGTTAAAATCAGGAGACCTGGAAAAAGCCATCGCTTCATATGAAAAAGCCAACCTTCTGAAGCCAGATGAAGACTACGTAACAGGTAAGATAAGAGAAGTAGCCAAAAAGATTGAACAGAAAAGGCTTGAGGAGGAAGAACGTATTGCGAAAGAAAAGGCTTTCCATAATGAACTATCGACTGCGGATAATTTTTATTCTTTAAAAGATTACCAAAATGCATTGGCTTCATATGAAAAAGCACTTGAACAAAAACCAGGTGAGGAATATGTTATAGTAAAGATAACAGAGACAAAAGAGACAATTGAGCTGTTAAGACTTGAAGAGGAAGACCATATTGCAAAGGACAAAGCATATCAGGAAGAGGTAACTATTGCAAATGGCTTATGTTCCTCCGAGGATTACGAAAATGCGCTGATCTCATATAAAAATGCTCTGGAGCTAAAACCTGATGATGAATATGTTACAAGTAAGATAAAAGAGACAGAAGATACAATTGAGCTATTAAGACTTGAAGAGGAAGAGCGTGTTGCTAATGAAAAAGCATACCAGGAGGAGCTGGCAATTGCTGATGGCTTATATTCTTCTGATGATTACAACGATGCATTAGACTCATATAAAAAAGTATTGAAGCTAAAACCTAATGAGACGCATGTTACAAGTAAGATAAAAGAGATAGAAGAGACTATTGAGCGATTAAGGATTGAAGAGGAAGAACGTATTGCAAAAGAAAAGGCTTTCCATAATGAACTATCGATTGCGGATAATTTTTATTCTTCAAAGGATTACGATAGTGCATTAGCTTCATATGAAAAAGCACTTGAACAAAAACCAGATGAGGAATATGTTATAGTAAAGATAAGAGAGGCAAAAGAGACAATTGAGTTGTTAAGACTTGAAGAGGGAGAACGTATTGTTCAAGAAAAAGCATATCAGGATGAACTGGCTATTGCCGATGGCTTATTTTCGTCAGATGATTTCGAAAAAGCTTTGGTCTCATATAATAAAGCACTGGAGCTAAAACCAAACGAAGAATATATAAAAAATAAAATAGTTGAAATTGAAGATAGGATTAAACAAATACAGCTAGATGAGGAGGAGCGTATTGCAAAAGAAAAATCCTATCAGGATAATCTAACTTCAGCTGATGATTTATACTCTTCAGGGGAATATAGAAAGGCTTTAGCCTTATATAAAATAGCACAGGAATTAAATCCTGAAGAAAAGTCTGTTGTAAGTAAGATAAAAGAAGCAGAAGCAAAAATTAAAAAAATAGAGCAAGAAGACAAAGAACGAATAGCAAAAGAAAAATCTTATCTGGATAAACTAACTTCAGCAGATAATTTTTATTCCTCCGGGAAATATGAAAAGGCAATAGTATCATATAGAGAAGCACAGGAACTAAAACCCGACGAAGAATACGTTTTTAACAAAATAGAAGAGGTTGAAGCTAGAATTGTTCAGAAACAACTGGAGGAGGAAAAGCGTGTAGCAAGAGATAAAGCCTTCCAAAATGAATTGGCAACTGCGGACAATCATTATTCATCAGGGGATTATGATCAGGCCTTAGCATCATATAAAAATGCACAGGAAATAAATCCAGACGAGGAATCTGTAGTTAGTAAGATAAGCGAGACAGAAGCGAGAATTGAACAAATACAAAAGGAGGAAGAAGAGCGCATAGCAAAAGAGAAATCCTATCGGGATAATCTAAGTTCAGCAGATATTTTTTATTCCTCAGGAGAGTTTGAAAATGCTCTGGCCTTATATAAAGTGGCAGAAGAATTAAAACCAGGTGAAAAGTCTGTTGCAAGTAAGATAAAAAAGACAGAAGAGAAAATTGAAGCAGAAAGACTGAAAGAGGAAAAAAGAATTGCCCAACAGGTTAAGGATAATAAGAGAATAGACGAAAAGTATAAAATTCTTATTAAAGAAGGAGATAAACTACACAATAAGTCGCAATATGAGGAGGCAATCGAAAAGTATAAGTTAGCCCTTGAAGTAAAACCTGAAGAGAGCTATCCAAAAGATAGAATTGCAGAGATTAACGACATAATAATTACCAGAAATAAAGCAGAAGAAGAAAAAAAGATCAAAAAGAAAATTGTTACTGAAAAAGAGGAGTTTTTGGCAGAACCTATAATATCCAATAATGTTTTCTATGAAGATAAAACAATTTCGTTGAAAATTAATTTGGATGAAGCTCCCAGTCAAGCTAAAGATACAGTACAAACCGATTATGGTATTAAGCAAGATAGTGGATCAGATAAAAGTGAACAATTAAAACCAAAAGAGGGGAAAAGTAAAAAACTAATATATGGCTTAGTGGCTGTAGTTATTATCCTTATTGGCTTTGGTGGATTTATTATTTTAAATTCTCAATCTTCAACTCCTGAAATTCAGGAAACTTATGAAGAGGAAACAGCTATTCAGAAAGTGCCAATTAGTGTACAGAAGCCATCTAGAAAAACTCAATATGAACAACCAGGGTCTAATGATAATTTGAAGAAGGAAGAACCAGAAAAGGAGGAAGAGCCAGAAATTAAAATTGATGAATTCGAAAGTTTGGTATCATTAGCTAATGAAAATGAAAAAAAGGGTACTTTGGCAGGTGCCAATAATGCAATAGAGCTATATGACAGAGCACTGAAAATAAAAAATGATGATGGTGTTTCTAGTACAAAAAACAAATTGGCAACAAAAATTAGAAAATATAATAGGATAGTTTCAATGGCAAATGATGAGTATGCAACAATTGAAAAGGTTGATGAGGAAATAAAAAAACAGAAGCAAAAAGCATCATTGGAATTGTATGTGTCAAGTAAAAAGTATTTTGCCCCTGGAGAGGAAATAAGAAAAAGAATCAGGATGCTTGAAAATGATATTAACTAAGAAAAAATAAAACAAATTAATAATCAAAATTAGTTACCTATGAAGTTGAATAAATTAGTTTACATTGTACTGCTCACAGCTATGCTGCCCATAGCTTTATTTTCACAAACAAAGTATATAAAGAAAGCACAAAAGGCATATGAATCAAATGAATATGATGATTCCTGGCAGTATTTAAATCTTGCTGTGATTGAGGGAGAAGATGAAATCATAACTAATTATTATCTGGCAAAGATTAATTCGAATTCTGATTTTAAGAATAAGAATCTTTTCAGGGCATACACTCAAATTTATTTAGCTGATAGCTTAGTAGGCGCGAAGGGAAATTCTTATTTAGAAGAATTGAATGATGTTATTCCGGATGGAAAGAATATAATTGGAAAGGCCAAACACGAAATTGATGACCAACTCTTTGAATTTGTGGAAAAATCAGATAATATTTTGCTTGTTGAGAGGATTGCGGGTGAGTGTTCGAGTTCTTCACATTATCGGGAGATAATAGAGATACGCAATAAACTTGAATTTGAGAAGGTAAAGAAGAAAGATGAAGTAGGATCGTATAATTTATTTATGGAGAGGTTTGCAAATTCACAATTTGTGGGAGAAGCTAATTCATTAAGGAATAGTGCAGCTTTTTACATTGTTAAGAAGGAGAATACTGTCGAAGCCTATGATGAGTTTATTTTGAAATATGGAAATGCAATTCAATTTGATTCAGCAATAGAGTTGAGAAACAAAAGAGCTTTTGAAGATGCTCTTGATGCACACACACTAAGCCAATATGAACATTATTTACAGTATTATCCTGGCTCAATTTATATTGATACCGTAATCTTTGTACGGAATGCTTTGGAGTTTAGATTGAAAGAAAAAGAAAATACTATAGGTTCCTATCAGGAATATATTAGTAAGTACCCATATTCGAAAGATGCTCCCGCAGCAATTGATGCCCGGAATTACCTGGAATTTAAAAAAGCAAATTCTACATTAGACCTAGGAACAAGATTATCTCATCTCAATGATTTTGTTTATAGTTTACCAAACGCTGTCCAAATTGATAGGGCGAAATTTCTTAGAGATAGCATTGCTTTTGAAATTGCAATTCGAACAAAGAATTCTGTAAATGATTTTAACGACTATCTTGAAGATTATCCATTATCAACATATTCTTCAAAAGTTATTCATGTCAGGGACTCCTTGCTGATGAAAGAGTTAGAATCATTTGGGAACTTGGAGACTTTTAACAAAATACTCAATAATTATCCATATTTTCAATTTAAAGATGAGGCTGAGATTGTCAGAAATCAACTCGCCTTTGATTTAGCAGTTAAAGAGGGTACCCAGGAGGCACTTCAGAGATTTATTGATTTTTACCCCTATGCTGAGCAGATAGAACATGCAAAGGAAATGCTTAGTAATTTTTAACATTTTACTTATGAGAGATTTTGTCTTTGTTTTTGTTTTATTCTTTAGTTTCAATATTGGAGTTGGACAGAATTATGAAAAAGGGGATAGCCTTGTAGTCCTGTCTCCAAACGGAGGAGAAGTCTGGAAGGTAGATTCAACTTATACAATTGAGTGGGAAAATAAATATGAATGTCCGGTAAATATCGAGCTATATAGAGATGGATTATACTATGATACACTATTTAGCTCAGTAATAAATCCCGGAAGTATTGAGTGGCCTATACCTGACACAATCGTAAAAGATACAGCTTATCAGATCCGAATATCTAATTCCAACGATCCGACAATATTCGATTCCAGCAATAATAACTTTGAAATCCGCAATGATATTCTAAATGTGATAACTCCAAATGGCGGAGAGGTTTGGAAAGCAGACTCGACCTATACAATAGAGTGGTCATACAATTATGAAGAACCCCTAAACATTGACTTATTTAAAGATGGAGACCTGTATTCTCAGTTGTTTAGTTCAGTGCCAAATTCCGGAAGTATTGAGTGGCCTATTCCTGACACAATTGTGAAAGATACAACTTATCAGATCCGAATATCTAATTCCAACGATCCGACAATATTCGATTCCAGCAA
>JAOZOC010000009.1:0-8648 GCA_029933495.1 Bacteroidales bacterium | reverse complement strand
GATATTCTAAATGTGATAACTCCAAATGGCGGAGAGGTTTGGAAAGCAGACTCGATCTATACAATAGAGTGGTCATACAATTATGAAGAGCTTCTAAAAATAGATTTGTATCAGGATGAAGAGTATGTATATACCATTGTAAATTCAACACCAAATAGTGGTAGTTATTTATGGTTAATTCCTGACACATTAACACAAGGTGCAAACTATGTAATTATGGTGTCGAATGCTAATGATGGTACTATCTTTAGTAATAGTGGGGTGTTTACAGTTCTAAATTTTGCCCCCCCGGAAAATGTAGTTTCATCAGATGTGTCAAATTGTAAAGTTTCTGTTTCCTGGGATAGTGTTGAGGAAATAGATGGCTATTATTTATTCAGGAGTGATAGTGGAAGCCCATTTGTTGTTTTAGATTCATTAGGTACAGCAGTAACAGCCTATATTGATATAAATCTGACAGGTAGTACTCAATATTGCTACAAATTAGCCTCCAGAAAAAGTGGATATGTTTCAGATTATTCCGATACAACATGTTTGCAAACAATTGAGGATCCAAATACATTATTTGTCCTTTCTGATAATGAAGTTTGTTTAGGAGATACAATTGCACTAACATATTTTTCTGATTGCTCAATATACGACAGTTGTTTATGGAGTTTTGGTGCTGACGCTACTGTAATTGAATTTCCTGCCTATGATTATCAGTTATATTGGACATCTTCAGGAAGTAAAGTAATTAGTTATGAAATTATAGATGGATGTGGACATCTGTTTACATCCCAGGATAATATTCTCGTTCATCAACCACCGGTATTATCACCTATTGAAGGTGACACAATAGTATGTGCAAATCAATCAGATGTTATCTATTTTACAGAATCAACAAATTCGAATAGTTTTTTCTGGGAAATAGATGGTGGTGAGATTGTTTCAGGTCAGGAGACAAACAGTATTAACGTACATTGGCTCTCAAATACTGAGCCTGGATTTGTAAAACTGACAGTTAATTCAGAAGCGGGCTGTGATGCTACATCTCCTGATTATATTGTTAATATTAGTAGTAATACTGCTCCCGATAAATCGCATATTGCATTGAAAGGTGCTAATTTGTTAATCTGCTCTGATAATACACAAGGATGCTCTTATCAATGGTACTACAATAATAGTAAAATTGAAGGAGAAACAGACCAGTATTATAATGCTATTCCATTTTATCCTGATGGGCCATATTCTGTCGTAATTTCCTACGGTAATGATTGTGAAACAAAATCATATGAATATCCTGAAAATTTAAATGAAATAGATAATTATCGGGCTTTGGATAACTATAAATTGTTTCCAAATCCAAGTTCCGGTTCTTTTACAATTAAGATTGACAATGATTATCTGGGTAAAATATCACTTGCAATATATACAAGCCTCGGGAAGCAGGTTTTTTATAAGAGCGATAAAAAACACGCTAATATTTATACTGATGTTTTGAATGTTGAATATATCCCAAATGGATATTATCTATTAGAAGTTTCATTTGGAAATCAGTTCAGAAAACAATTTAAAATAATAATTAATTAGTTAAGGAGTGCTAATGGTATTTGTAGAAATGAAATATCTATTGTCCATAAGGGAATTTAGATTTATTGGCATTGTTTTTATGTTAATGAGTTTAAATATTTATTCTCAGAATGGTAGTAATCAGCTGTACGAGCTTCTTAATGAATATGAAGCTTCTTTGAGTTTTGAAAAAAATGGGATTGATGACGGTGCTGATAATTTAGATTCTTTTACAAATTTGTTTTTAAGTGGAACAAGTTATATTTTTAATGACATTGCTGATAATACTGACAAGTCTGTTGAGTATATAACTGTTTATGATTATGCATCTAAGTTGAAAGAAAATTTTGATAGGGAAGTTACAGTTCAGCTTTTTAACTTTAGGATTTTGGATATTGATTTTTTCCCAAACTACCTGATTTATAAAGTTTCTGTTAGAAAGTCAATTGCGGGAGAAACAATAAAAGAAGAGTTTTTTAATCGAAAACTCGATTTAGTATTTGAAGTTATTCGCTTTTACTCCAATAATGAGGAAAGATTAAAAATATTAAAGATCTTACCAGAAAGTGGCTCTATTGTTTCTAATAAAGAAAAAGAACATGCAATACTTTCGGGTATTGACCTATACCTTTCGCCCGGTATTTCCAGTTTGAAGTTTTCTAACAGCGATGTTTCATCTGGTGATTACTCAGGCTTTTCATCTAGAAGTGATTTTACCTTAAAGGCTGGTGGCAACTTGTTATTTAATCTATTTTCTGGCAAAAAAATGAGTTATCAGATTGGTGTTGGGATAAGTTATATTGGTTATAGTTCATCTCTTGGTCTGGAATCCTACAACACCGGTTATTTCGAACTTGATAAAGATAATGATAAATACTTTAAACTGGTTTCCGGCAGTAACTTACTGCAAAATATCAAACTAAGCTATTTTGAAATCCCCCTTTTCTTACAAACTAATTTCCACTTTAATAAATATAGTTTATACTTAAATGCTGGTTTACAATTAGGAATCGCAACTAATAAGTTATATGCTACAGATGGGGGTTTAGTTAATTATAAAGGACAGTATGTAATTGTTGACGGAAATGGTGTGAACTATGAATTTGTATTAGAAGATATTGAGGAATATGGGTTTGGTACCTATTCTGTAAACCAAAGTGAGCAGGAATTAGATGTTGATCCGATTAATCTCTCATTTATTTTATCGGCAGGAATATCATACCCCTTAAATGAATCTTTTGCATTGACCGGAGGTATTGACTTTGTTTCTGGTTTGAGCAATATCAAGATAAATAATAGCACTCCTGAATTAATTTCGCAAAATAATATTAACTCAATTATTACTTCATCAACAGATTTTAAAACAGGTTTTATTGGCTTTAAATTAGGGGTATTTTATAAGTTTAACAAACCTGAAAAACCTGCAACGATGCAGGAGGATGAATTAATTATAGCTAATTATGTAAGTTCCCATAATTATGACAGTACTGCTTTTTCAAGCGAAAAGCATAATAACTTTGCTCTACCTTCGGATTATTCCGGTTTTAATTTGTATTATCTTGATGTAAGCAACGAAAGTACAGACAGGGCAAAAGTCAAAAGAATACTTGAGAATTCTTTGGATAGTGTAAATAACCAGTCAGGTAGTTATTTTGTGTTTCTTAGCAATTTTAATAAGCCGGTTATTGCTGAACCGGGTGACGGTTACGAAGATGTAATGAAACAAATTAATTTTATTACACCTGATTTGCCTGATGTGAATAGTGATCTAAGCGTTGTTTTGGAGTCTTTAAATTCCCTTAAAGGTATTAAAAACAATAGTAGAGTTAATTTATTCTTTTTCTTTTCTGATTCATTTTATAAATATCAGGGTGACGATATGATAGAAAAACTGAAGCATTATTTTGTTGATAGTAATATACAGGTATATATTTTCTTAGACAGTTCCATAGTTAAGGATGTGGAAATTAATAAGTATAATTACAGGTTCTATAATTTTAATTTTGGAGGTAAGTAAATGAAAAATATTGCATTGATTGTTAGTGTTATAATGTTTGGCTTTTTATTCAAAGAGGTTTATTCTCAGAACTTACCAGACAGAGTTTTATTTAGGTTTAAATCATACGAAAAGCCAAAGGAGGGTAAGGATTTTGAGAATAGTGAAAAAACTTCAATTATCTGGACCGTTTTTTCTGACAGGAGTAGCAATAATTCATATACAGAGCTTGGTAGTAGTGATGTTAAATGCTCCTTAGCATTTATGGATGCATTTTGTGTTATTGAAGAAAGAGGTGACTATTTGTGGCTTATAAAGCCTGAATTTGTTGATGAAGATGGTTACATCTTTTCAGATGCTGAAGACTGCGGATGGATTGAGAAAGATAAAATGCTTCTTTGGAGTAATTGTTTGATTACTGAGGAATGCAACCTAAACAGAAAGGCAATGATACTGAATACTATCGATGCTTTTAAAGAGAGAATCGAGGATGTTGAATTTGCCAGGTTTTATTATGACCCTCAATTACGAATTGCCAGCGATCTGAAATCAAGTGTTTATAAAATATATTTTGTTTATAAAAATAGCCCAAATTCAATTTTGTTAGGACGTAAGTCCAGTTTTTCTTTTTCCGGCTCAAAGGAGTCAATCGTTGGTTGGGTCAGGAAATCCAGAATAACTCCCTGGGATCACAGATTGGCAATTGAGCCAAACTGGACCAGTCAATCGGTTTCAGAGCGTAAATCAAATGAGATAAAGCTGAGGTTTTTCGATTCAGAAGAAGTTGCTTCACAATATAACTCATCAGGTACTTTTCCGATTAGCAATCGCTTGTGGGAGGAGAACCCTTATTACGAGGAAAGAAAAATTGGGGAATATCCGAGATTTCCTGTTTTATATGATGATGGTGATAATTTGGTTAAAGTTGGTATTATTGATAAAATGACTTCTAAATATGGCACAATTAATCTGGATTCAGCATCTGTAATAGCTGAGCACATAGGCGATTGGAGAAATGCTACAAAAAACATTAATATTGTTTTTGTTATTGATGGTTCAACCAGTATGCAACCATATTTTAAACCTGTTGCAAAGGCTGTTAAAAATAGCATGAATGAACTTTCGAAAAAGACAAATAATATTTTTCGGTTTGCTGCCGTCGTTTACAGAGATTATGGTGAAGGTGCAAGGACTATTGAGAGTATTGGTTTGAAATCAGATTATAAAAAAACAGCAAAGTTCTTAGATAATATTACTGCGAAAAATGTGTTCGATATGGATACACCTGAGGCGGTTAATTATGGATTAAAAAATGCAATACTTGGGGTGGGTTTGCCAAAAGACGAAACAAATGTAATTGTTCTTATTGGTGATGCAGGGAATCATCATCGTAGTGATGAAACACAGGTCTCAGATAGCAATATTATTGATTTGCTTGATGAATATGAATGCCATCTGTTAGCTTTTCAAGTACAGCACCCTACTCACCCTTCATACAACGAATTTAATGAGCAGGCAAAGAAAATTATTCTTGATTTAGCAAATCTGAAATATGAAAGGATAAAAGAAGTTAATGCGGTTGTTAATGCCAATCTTCACCCACCTGAGTTTTTATCCCCACAGAATGGTTTGTTCGAATTGAATGAGACGGCAATTGTTGCATCACTGGTTTCCTGCGAGGTTAATAAAACAGTGCCACCCGAGCAAATTGGTGACCAGGTTGAGAATGTGATTATTCGAATAAACAAATTTATTAATGATTTAAAAGATGAGGTTCAGATGGTTGTTGTTGAAGGTGATGAACTCGACTCAGATGTGTCGTTAGGCCCTGCATTTTTGTATGCACTAAAAAAAGCTGGTTTGTCTGATGACGAAATAAAATTTTATTGCGCCAGGAATTCTCAAATGTACTACGAAGGTTATGGATCAATAATTAACTCAAAGGTCAATAATCCTCTTGCCAGGTATATACTATTTATGGATAAGCAGGAATTGACTGATCTTCTTGAAATATTTGATGAGCTTTTGAATGCTACCTCATATAACGATAAACGGAAAAAGATGAAAGAGGCATGGATTGAGATTCTAAGAAAGCATATCGGTGACTCTGAAGAATTTGAAATAGAAAGCCTTAAACTTGGAGAGCTTAGTTCAAAAATCTTGTGTTTGCCAAAATCAAGTAAATTTTTAAATATATCTCTTAACCAGATTACTGACCCTAAGAAGTTTTCTGATTATGAATTTAATAAGTACATCAAAAGCATAAGTAGTAAACGGAATAATTTAAGGAAAATATATAAGGATAAAGATTATATATATTCATTCTTGTCTGATGATAAAACGTATTATTGGATTGATATGGATCTTTTACCTTAAGTGATTTGTTATGCAAAATGTTTTTGAAATATCAGACCTGGTATGTAAATATGCTAATAATAATCAACCTGTACTTAGGGTTGGAAGTTTAAATATCTGTAAAGGTGAATTGACTGTTATTATCGGGATGTCAGGGGCTGGTAAAAGTACATTCCTCGAAACCCTTGGGCTAATGAATAATACATTGGAAAATGGTTCATCAGTTCGTTTTTATAATAATGATAATAGTTATAGTTATGATAAGCTTTGGAGAGAAAAGAGTGAGGCCATATTTTCAGATATTAGAAGAAAGCATTTTAGTTTTATTTTCCAGGATACGAACCTGATGCCCAACTTCACAGTGTATGACAATATTTGTATAACACAAATGTTGCAGGGGTGCTCAAGAGAAGCAGCTATAAGCAATGCAGAAACAATGATGGAAACAATTGGTTTAGGGTATATCTCTAAAACAAAGAAAGCTTATGAGTTGTCAGGAGGAGAGAGGCAAAGGGTCGCGTTTGTCAGGGCTATAGTTCCGGAATTTTCGGTGCTGTTTGGAGATGAGCCCACAGGCAATCTTGATGAACACAACTCTTCTGAGTTAATGCAGGTCATAAGAGGAAGTATTGATGATTCAAATCGCGCTGCTATAATTGTATCTCATAATATTGATCTTGCTTTAGATTTTGCTGATAAAATTGTCCTGATTACAAAAAGCAAGGGCATTGGGCATATAAGAAAGGATAATGTTTTTCAGCGTAAAGATGAGAATGGAAAAGTCTTATGGAAGAATACAACTTCTATATTTGAATTGCCGGAGGTGAGAGCAAAGCTAAAAACCAATGTAATTATTTAATAACCGAATTATGGATAAACGATTGCCATCCAAAATACATCCTGATTTTCATAATCTATTTATCCGAAATGAAAGCAAGGTCTTGCTTGGTTATAAATATGTGAATTTTTGGATTTTAATATCTATGCTCTCCATTACTTTTCTTGCAATTGGCTTCTCAAATGGCAGTCTGGATTATCTTGAAGAAAAGATGAAAGATCCATTTGTAAAATCTGTTAAGGTTGTTGTTCCTACTTTTGGTGCTGACCGGATTTCAAATGTAATCTATGAATTAAATCAGGATAGCTTGCTTATGGCAGAATATCGATTCAAAAACCTGACTGGTTATTATCAATATCCTTTGCAGTTTGTAAAATATAATCACCCTGAGGATTCTTATGAGTATTATGGCAGGTCAATTGATCTTGCAAACCCTTTGCTTGATAAGATTAGTGCAGGTGAAAATCTGATTACAGGCAGAACATTCCTTGAGGAAGAGGATATTGGCATTATTGTTACAGAACTGTTTTTGGAGAAATTAGGTTATCCTGAAGATGAATTATTCATTAATCTTTCTGTTGATTATTATGGCGAGATTAAAGCTTTTCCAATGCCGGTTATTGCGGTTGTTAAAGATTTACCTGATAATGCCAATTTTATAACAACACCATACTTTTATAATTTAATTCAGAAGGACATCAAGAATGAAGGTCCTTTAGACTTTGATAACACCGAAAATCTGATTATTTACACCTCAGATACTGTAAAAGCTTATGATTTGAAAATGGCAATAGAGAATTATCTGGGTTCGGGTAGTTTTGAATCATTAGGTTTTTTTGTTAGCTCACCTGGCGTATCATATCTGTCGATAAGCAAGGGTTACGAAATTTTGGTTAACTTCAGAGAGATAGATGATGACAAAATTGTATTGTTTGATTCTGTGTTTAATAATTTGCGTAGCGCTGCTGAGCTGTCTGATTTCGATTTTTATCAACTTTACAATATAAAAACATACAGTATTAGTGACCGTGAAGATGGCTATGGAGCTTTTGACAGGGTTTCTGTTAATTTTTACGAATTAGACAAAGTAAGAGAATTCAGATCCTTTTTTTTAAAACTATCTGAACTTGATATTGATATGGGACAAATTGAATCCAGAGATAATTATAACCTTGTTACTAATCTCACAAGAATCTTATCAGTAGTTCTTATTGGTTTTAGTGTTTTAAGCATAAGTCTGTTTCTGTCGAATATATTCAAAAGACATTTAGAAAAGATAAAGATGAATATAGGTACATTTAAAGCATTTGGAATTGATAATAAAACTCTTCAATTTATCTATTTTAAACTTGTCGGTTATTTTATTCTTTTTGCAATGCTTATCTCCTTTGTTTTAGCTACTGCAATTGGTTACTTTGGATTTGTAAGGATGCTTTTTAGTATACTGGCAATAAAAAATGAAAGCAATGGGGTTTACTTTCAAATATTTGATATATGGACCTTCATTTCTGTCACATCAATACTTATTGTATGTTTCTTTGTGTTGTATTGTATTATAAATAGAATCCTGGTTAAAACTCCCGGTGATTTGATCTATGATCGTTAGTTGTGAGATTTAGAACTTGTTTTATCCTTTATAACGGTCAAATTTCCTGCTACTAATAACGTATGCAAAAGAACTCTTGGTTAATAAATAGGGTCTGCTAAGAAAGTAGACCACAATATTTTATCTAATTCTCAAGAAAATCATTTTTTTTGTTGTTTTTTAGGCAGTTCGCCTTGCAACGGCCTTGTACGTCTTTTGTATCAATAATAATGGCTGAAGCACCAACATTTTTATTATATTTGGATGTCAGGGCTAGATTTGGCATTCTCCACAACAATGTTATTCAAAAACAGAAAGCCAGT
>JAOZOC010000749.1 GCA_029933495.1 Bacteroidales bacterium | reverse complement strand
AGATACCCTGAAATTACGCCTGAGTAAAAAATCGAAACGCAGTATTCCTATCCGGGTCTATGCAGCTATTCTAATCGGACTTTTTGTAATTATTACGGGATTAGCTATGATGACAAACCACTGGAAAAGTGATGTCACTTCAAAAGATTATAAAGAGTGGATCCATAATCTGGATAGTGAGGCTTTGGAGCATATAAACTAATAATCAAAACTCATCATCCTCTATATCAGTAGCTTTAATATTACCTCTTGAATCGTAATTATCGCAGTCAACTTCTACTGAAAGAGGCTTCAGCGGTTTTTCAAAATCAATATCCCGTGGGATACTTAGGGTGGAATCGGCATAAACTCTTTCCATATAAAGAGCCCATATCGGCAATGCCATATTAGCACCCTGACCAAGATAAATCGAACGGAAATGTGCGGCACGGTCCTCGCAACCTACCCAAATGCCGGTTGTCAATTTCGGGGTAATACCCATAAACCAGCCATCAGATTGGTTGTTGGTCGTTCCGGTTTTCCCGGCAATTGGATTTTCGAAATGATATGTTAACCTAAGTCTTATTCCTGTGCCATATTGAACAACTCCTTGCAGCAGGTTAAGCATCAGATAGGCAGTCTCCTCACTCATTGCTTCTTGTTGTTTCGGAATAAAAGTCTCAATTAAATTTCCGTTTTTATCTTCAATTCTTGTAATAAAAATCGGTTCAATATAAACACCTTTGTTTGCGAAAGTATTCATAGCACCCACCATTTCATACAGAGATATATCCGGAGTTCCGAGAACAATTGCAGGAACAGGGTCAAGAAAGCCGGTGACACCCATTTTTCGTGCTATCTTGACAACCGATTGTGGAGAAAATCTTTTTATGAGCCAGCCTGATATCCAGTTGTTTGATGTTGCAAGTGCATATTTCAGACTTATTTCCAACCCTTTATCCCTATCTGTCGAGTTACGGGGTTCCCAGGTATCTCCATTGTCAAGATATATGATAGGTTGAATATTAGGAAATTCGGTGCACGGCGAAAGCCCATTCTGCATTGCAAGAGTATAAAGAAATGGCTTAAATGTAGAGCCTACCTGACGTTTTGCCTGGGTAACATGGTCATACTGAAAATGCTTATAATTGATACCACCGACGTAAGCTCTCACATATCCCGTCTGAGGCTCCATTGACATCAATCCGGCCTGTAAATAGAACTTATAGTAGTGAATGGAATCCATTGGAGTCATAACAGTATCAATCTCCCCGTTCCACGAAAAAACCTTCATTTGTGTCGGGGTATTAAATATTATTTTAATCGAATCCTTCGGGACATCTCTCTTTTTCAGCCTGCGATATCTTTCCGAGCGGCGCATCGCCTGAGACATCAGTTTTTTAACCTCTTGTTTTGGATTATTTTCGAAATAAAAGGGTGCATACTTATGGCCTTTCCAGTGACGGAAAAATTTTGGTTGCAAATCCCGACTAAGATGTTCTCTTACAGCCTCCTCAGCATAATTCTGCATTTTTGAGTTAATAGTAGTATAAATCTTTAATCCGTCTTCATAAAGATTATATGTTGAGCCGTCGGGCTTATAATGGTTATTACACCATTTTTTCAAAACACCCCTCAGGTATTCCCTGAAATAAGTAGCATGGCCGGTAATATGGCTTTGCCTCCCAAATTTCGAC
>JAOZOC010000189.1 GCA_029933495.1 Bacteroidales bacterium | reverse complement strand
AGTGGCAATTTTATTGCAGAAATGCAGGCTGCTAAATATTTTTTATTTATTTGAATAGATATTTTTAAAATATGTAGTTTTGGAAAGTCAATTTTTTAGACAGAAACTAAATTTTTTAAATTCATTTATTTTATAACCCATGAATCAAAATTCAAAATGTATTCCGATTATTTATGAAGGTGAAGGTTCCCTGATCCAGCCGATAGACCTGGAGGGATTTCGCGAGCACAACAGGAAAAAATCCAAAGCACTCATTGATAAAACGATGAGTGAAAAAGAGGCCATTGATAAATATTTAAATGATGGCGACTATATCGGTTTTGAACTTTATGGCACTGTCCGCTGTCCTATGACGCTGACTCGTGAAATTGTACGCTCCGGTAAAAAAGACTTCCGTATTGTTGGTCAGGGTGTGCACGAGCTCGACCTGCTGTTTGCCGCCGATCTGGTTAGGGAAATTGATTTTACTTACATAGGTCTGGAAGTTTATGGCATTTCGGCTAATATGCGCCGTAGTGTCGAGTCGGGTGCAGTTACAAAGATAGTAGAATGGTCGAATGCTGCCCTCACTTGGAGGTTTAAAGCGGCAAGTATGGGAATCCCTTTTATTCCTACACGCAGTATGTTGGGAACAGATACTATTCGAAAATCATCGGCGAAAGTGGTGGAATGCCCCTTTACAGGAATAAATGTTGCCCTTCTGCCTGCCCTGATTGTGGATGTGGCATTTATTCATGTTCACCGTGCCGATAAACATGGGAATTGCCAGATTGATGGTATCAGTGGTTTTGCCTTTGAGATGGCAAGAGCCTGTAAAACCTTAATTATTAGTGCCGAGGAAATTGTTGACGCAGAAGAGATCAGGGAGCATCCTGACAGAACAATAATTCCCTACTATCTTGTTGATGCGGTGGTACATGCTCCTTATGGGTCATGGCCAGGCGAAATGAGTGGTATGTACGAAAGAGACGAACCTCACTATAAAGATTTTGTTGTTAAGCAAAAGACAAAGGAAAATATGGATTTGTATATGAATGAATGGGTCTATGACCTTCCTGATCATACTGCACTTATTGAAAAGATTGGAAAAGATCGTTTACAGGAATTAACTATTAAGGAGGTTTAATTATGATACAGAAATATTCACCATCAGAGTTATTAATATGTCTTGCTTCACGAGTGATGGAGGACGGAACAACTGCATTTATTGGAACGGGGATACCTATGCTGGCAGCCAGTCTGGCGCAAAGAATGCAAGCCCCGAACCTTGTCCCCATTTTTGAATTTGGCGGTACAGGTGCCATACTCGAAAAACTACCTCTCGCAGTGGGCGATATGCGCACATATAATAGGGGTATCGCTGCATCCGGCATTTGCGACATTATGGAAACTTCACAAAGGGGTTTTGTGGAATTCGGTTTTTTGGGAGGAGCGCAGATTGACTGTTATGGCAACCTGAACTCTACAGTAATCGGAGACCATAAAAATCCTAAGGTACGTCTTCCAGGAAGTGGCGGCGGAAACGATGTGGGTTCAAGCTGCTGGCGTACCATTGCCATTATGATTCACGATAAAAGGCGATTTATGGAGAAGATTGACTTCCTTACAACTCCCGGTTTCCTGACAGGCCCGGGTGCACGCGAAGAAGCCGGTCTGCCTAAGGGAACAGGACCCTATCGTGTGGTAACCAATCTTTGTATTATGGGTTATGATGACACAAGTAAGAAAATGAAACTGCTTAGTGTAAATCCGGGAGTAACAGTGGAACAGGTAATAGAGAATACCGGTTTTGAACTTCTGATAGCCGATGAAATAACTCACAATGAGCATCCTACAGATGAAGAGCTAAAAATCCTCCGTGAACAGATCGACCCTGATGGGCTGTACAGGTAAGCTTTATCTACTTTTAGATTAGGATAATTTCAGAACTTATTAATAGCTGAATAAACTGTTATTAACTGTAAGCAAAGTGTTATAAATACGAAAGAGTTATTATTCCGTCAGAAGTAATTAGTTCAACCGGAATACCTCCACCATTTATAGTACCTATAATATGATGTTCTTCTGTTTTTCCTGAGAAATTCACTAACGGAACTCTTAATGTTTCGCCTTTCACTTTCAAGTTAATGCTTAATCCTTTAGGAATAGTGATATTTATATCACCATCGGAAGTGGAGAGTGAAATTTCGTTTGTGATTTTTAAAAGATTGCAGCGAATATCTCCGTCAGAAGTAGAAGCCGTTATGGAACCATTACAGTCACGCGCAATGATATCCCCATCAGAAGTTTTTGCCGATATAGAACCGATAGCATTTTTGAGTGATATATCACCGTCACTGGTTATGAGCCTGGCAGAGCCCTCTACATTTTCTACCTCAATGTCGCCGTCACTGGTCTCCAACTCTATATCTCCGGTTATTTCTGAAATAGCAATGTCGCCATCGGAAGTATGCAAATCAACTTTGCCATTATTCTTAATAACTACAATATCGCCGTCGCTGGTTATACATTTCTGATCAGCATTTAAGCCGGAAATCAAAATGTCACCATCAGAGCTTTTTAAGTTACAAGAGGTTGCAGCCGGAGTGTAAACCTCTAAAGAAACTTCATACTGATTTTTCCAGTGAACCGGTTTTTTTTGACGGATAGAAATATCAAGCATATTCTCGCTATGCTTAACCTCAATAATCACATATTCATTGAGCTCTTCTTTTGAAATATTGATAAAATTGTTGTTTTTATAAACAAAATATCTGACTTCAATTTGTCCGTCATTTCCAGGATTTACACTAATATCCCCGTCACTAACAGTTACACTGAGCTTAGCGGGAGATGAAATGGCATATTGCTCTTTAAATGAAAATTTGTCCTTTTGCGCCTGACTGTTGAAGAACGCAATAAAAAATAGCACAAAATATAAAATTACTGACTTCATAATGAAAAGTTTAAGTTGGTAAAAAATTATTAAAAATTGCAAAAACACTATTCTTATAACGTTACGCACTTAAATATTATGACGCCTTATATTTCGTAATGTTACACTTGATGAGCAGAAAGAAAAACCGGAGAGAAAGCCGATGTTAAAAACATTCTGTTAATTCTTAATAAGTTATCTGTTTTCAAAGACGCTTATTTTTATTTGTGAAGTAATTTTGCCGGTTGAATCCTGAATTAATTGCATTCAATTTATATTTACCGAACTATTATTAGATGTATTGTATGAAATAGATGATTACGGAAACAAGGATGACCGCCAGTATAATTGTAATAAGGAGAATAAGCACTTTTCTGTCCAGCTCCTTTTGCTCCTCCCCAGTCATCTCCTCCTTTATTTCTAATATTTTTTTTCGGGATGCATTTTTGTAAGGATGCTTCTTCTTCTCAATTTTTGATATAGCACTTCTATCCGGCATCTTACATCTATTATCCTGGTTCTAATATCTTGTTTCTAATACCTACTTCGGATATTCAATTCTCAAATGGTAAATATTCATAAGCATCTTTTTAAATATCTTTCTTACTGTTTTTATATCTCTGAATGTAATTGGTGCATTATCAAATTGGTGACCTTCTATCTGCTTGTCAATAACACTGTCAACTATTTTGCTAATCGATTCCTCATCCGGTTTTTTAAGACTTCTTGATGCAGCCTCCACTGTATCTGCCATCATAAGAACGGCTGTCTCTTTTGAGAATGGTTCAGGCCCTGGATATGTAAAGATTGATGGGTCGATTTCCTCATCAGGATTTTCCATTTTTGCCAGAGTGTAAAAATATTCTGTCTTTCGTGTTCCGTGATGTGTTCTTATGAAGTCAATTATCTGTTCCGGAAGATTATTCTTTCTTGCCTTTTCAATTCCGTTGATAACATGCTCAATGATAATCTGCGCACTTTCATCAAATGTTAATTCATCGTGAGGATTAATGCCTGTGGTTTGGTTTTCAATAAAATACAATGGAGAATCCATTTTGCCGATATCGTGATACATAGCTCCTGTGCGTACCAGTAGCGGATTTCCTCCAATTTCATAAATTGCTTCTTCTGCAAGGTTTGCCATTTGCATTGAATGCTGAAATGTTCCTGGGGCTTTGAGTGCAAGCTCCCTAAGTAACTTATTATTTGTATTTGAAAGCTCAAGAAGAGTGACATCGGTAATTAGCCCGAACACTTTCTCAAAAATAAAAATGATAGGGTAGGAGAAGAGTGTGAGAATGGCGCTTCCGGCAAAAAGAAGAAAGTAAATGCGGTTTATATCCTGTAGCGAGCCTTCTTTTATGAGAGTCATCCCTATATAAATAATAGAATAAGTCAGAAAAATCAATAAGGAAGTTAAGAAAAACTGAGAACGACGCTCAAGCCGAAGAATACTTAATATTGTTACTATTCCGGTAAAAAGCTGAAGGAAAACAAATTCGTAACTGTTTGGAACTAAAAGTGCAGTAATGATAATTGTAACGAGGTGGGCAAAAAGTGCAAGCCTGGTGTCATAAAAAATACCGACAATCATCGGAACCAGACAGAACGGTATTATGTAGATATATTCAGGTAAAAATTTTGAAACCACAATTGTTATTGCTACCATTCCGGTTACCATAATTAGAATCAGTACCAGGTTTTTGGTATTAGCAAACACTTCTTTCCTGAAGAATAATAGAAACAGGAACAATGAAAACATTGACACCGAGATAAGAATGATAAGCCCTGCCACGATACCTGTTACCTTAAAAGAAGATCCTAGTTTAGTCTCATAATCAATTCTCAATGATTCAAGTATCTGGTATTTGGTTTCCGTAACCAGTTCGCCTTTTGAAATTATCTTTTCACCACGCTGAACCATTCCACGGGTAGGCGAGATTTTATTCAGGATATCCTTTCTCTCCAGTTCTGTTTTTACCGAATTAAAAGTGATATTTCTCGTAAGAATATTCTCAAGTGCCAGAAGAATAAGGTCTCTGTCAACACCATCTAAATCCGTAAGATTGTCTATGATAAATTGATCAGCAGTATTGATAGTGAAAACATCTTTCAGTTGTATTTCGCTGGCAATATTATTATTGATGATCATTAATTTGAAGTCAGGAGGTTTATTTTCAAGCTCAGGCGTAAGTTCAATTATACCTTTCTCTGCAATAGAGTCAAAAATATATTCGCATATTTGAAGATTTTTTTCCCGCTTTTTATTACTTCTTTTTTTGTTTTGATATTTCGATTCCCAACTTGTATTGAATTCACTTATCAGCACCTCCCTTTTCGCCAGAAATAGTTCGTCATTCCTGTTAAAGTAAGGTTTTAGTTGCCCCAGGGCCTCCTTCTCTTCACTTTCCAGCTCTCTCTTCGATTTTTGAATAGCAAAGTCAAAAGGTGCAATAAGCTCGCTGTGCAGCCAGGGTTTGCCTTTTGCATATTCATATTTGAACTTTCCTTCCTTTGGAAACAGAATCACAAGCACGACAATGCTTATCAAAAATAGAAATACTTTCGATATTTCACTGTTATTATTGCGAAGATATGATAGAAATTTACTCATACATATTTGCTAAATGAGTCACGAAAATATTCAAAAAACAGAAGCATAGAGATGAAAAAGAAAAATATTATTTAATTTGTGATGATAATTCATATTTTAATCCCTGGTATGCAGAAAGATATGCTTTAATTGATCCAACCATAATACTTGCTTCCACCATAATGGGAATTTTATTTCTGTCGTTTGTTACCCAGACAAATATTTCTTTTCCTTCTTTAAATATTGTGCCTGCAACAAGGTTTGCACTGAATTTTATACAATTGTATTGCTTGCCATCTTTGGTTTTAACTATCTCTTTTCCAAGATATTTAATAGTAATTTCATAAAACTCACCATCAATGACGAAGCGGACTGGAACTTCATATCCGGGAGTTTTGTCAGCGAAATTAAGAGTTCGGGTGTAATAAACTGCTGATAACAGGTCGAAAGTGCAGGGTTCAAGCTTCAAAGTGTCAATAGCAAGAGGGCTTTTTGAATTCTGTGTTGATGAGATAACCCTGTTTTTATCATAATCAAACAGGTATGAGTTATTCACTTTGTAATTTCCTCCGGATGTATTTCTCTGAGATTCAACAGGTAACAGTGTTTTCTTGTCAGCAACAGAAGCAAATTTATCGCGCACTTTATAGAACCAGTCATAAAAGCTGTATGACTTGCCGGTACCCTTAAAATGGAAAAATCTCTTATTGTTTACAGTTATTGTATCAGTTTCAAAAATAACTTTCCCGGCTGATACCCACACAAAACTCCAGTTGTAGCTTACTTCATAAGTTAATTTCTCACCTGTCTTAAAAGTAGTTTCTTTAACTTTGCATTGCCCTTTTCCTGATACCTGCAACATCAGAATGAACAAAAGTGATATGATTATTTCCGGTTTTTGCCTCACATGGATCAATTTCTGTGCAAAATAACGGTTTTTAAGTAACAGGATATAAATTTTTTTAAAATAATTCTGTTCAGAAAAAATAAGTTTATTACTTTTGCACCCTCAAAAATTATGGCGAGGTAGCTCAGTTGGTTAGAGCGTCGGATTCATAACCCGGAGGTCCCGAGTTCAATTCTCGGTCTCGCTACTATAAAA
>JAOZOC010000188.1 GCA_029933495.1 Bacteroidales bacterium | reverse complement strand
AATTTCAACAAAGCGGATGAATGTATTTAATGAATTTGAAAACGAAATAGAAAAAACGCTCTCTGATCTGGGAATGCCTGATTCAGTTTTTAAAATTGATAGGGAAAGATTGAACAATTTGAGTCTCGATGGTGTTGATTCTATCAAATTTTTATTTAATGCCAACAGGGGAGGAGAGTTGCAGGATTTATCAAAGATAGCATCTGGGGGCGAATTATCAAGACTTATGCTGGCTGTTAAATCGCTTATTTCTAAAAAAAATCTGTTACCAACTGTTATTTTTGATGAAATTGATATTGGCGTTTCCGGAAATATTGCTGATAAAATGGGGAATATTCTATTAAAGCTTTCAAAAGCTATGCAGGTAATCGCAATAACCCATTTACCACAGATTGCCGGAAAGGGAACCACCCACTATATTGTATATAAGGTGATTGAGGGAGATAGCACAAAAACAATTATTTCACAATTAAATGCTAATGACAGAATTATAGAAGTTGCAAAAATGCTGAGTGGCCAGGATATTACTACTGCATCTGTTGAGACCGCAAAGCAATTACTTAAAAATTGACAATTATGGCTTACAATCTATTAAAAGGGAAAAAAGGGATTATATTCGGAGCGCTTGATCACAAGTCAATTGCATGGAAAGTTGCAGAAAAAGCTCACGAAGAGGGTGCTGTATTTACTTTAACTAACACTCCGACAGCAATGAGGTTTGGTGAAATAAACGAGTTGGCTGAAAAATGTAATGCAGAGATAATTCCGGCTGATGCAACAAGTATTGATGATATTGAGAATCTGATTCAAAAATCAATGGAGATACTGGGAGGTAAACTTGATTTTATACTCCATTCGATTGGTATGTCTATGAATGTCAGGAAAAAGAGGGTCTATAACGATCTAAGGTATGATTATTTTATGAAGACCCTTGACATCTCGTCAATCTCTTTTCATAAACTTTTGCAAACCTGCTATAAATTTGATGCAATAAACGAATGGGGAAGTGTTGTGGCTCTGTCGTACATTGCAGCACAGCGGGTTCTCTACGGATATAATGATATGGCTGATGCAAAAGCTCTTCTAGAATCTGTTGCCAGAAGCTTTGGGTATATTTATGGAAGAGAAAAGAAAATCAGAGTTAACACTATATCACAGTCTCCTACCAGGACAACTGCCGGAAGTGGTGTTAAAGGTGTTGAAGGGCTGCTCGATTTTACGGAGCGGATGTCTCCCCTTGGAAATGCAACTGCTGATGAGTGTGCTGATTTTACAATGGTGATGTTTTCAGACCTGTCGAAGAAAGTAACAATGCAGAACATCTATCACGATGGAGGCTTCTCCAGTATGGGGATGAGTATGAGAGCAATGAGGCAATATAATAAAAGCCTTGACGGAATAAGTGAAGATGATATTTAGAGAAAATAATATAATTATAAATAAAATAAAAACAGAAAAAAATGGTCAATTTTGAATTATCAAACGAACAGTTGGCAATACAGGAAAAATACAGAGATTTTGCCAATAAGTACATCGTGCCTGCAAGATTAAGATATGATGAATCAACTGAGTTTCCTTGGGAAATAGTTAAAAAGGCTTACGAAGAAGGAATTATGAACGGTCCGATCCCAAAACAGTTTGGCGGTAACGGTTTTAATCTGGTTGATAGTGCGCTGGCATCTGAAGAACTTGGGGCAGGATGTGTCGGAATTGGTATTAGCATTGATGCAAATACACTTGCATTAACACCTTTGCTTATTGCTGCTAACGATGAGCAGCAAAAAAGATTTTATGGACAGATAGTTGAAGAGAAAGCTGTTGCAGCATATTGCCTGACTGAGCCTAATGCAGGATCGGATGTTCAGGGAATTAAAACTACTGCAATCCAGCACGGTGACAAATATGTTATTAACGGACACAAAAGGTTTATAACAAATGGGGAGGTCTCCACATTTATGACAGTCTTTGCACTTACTGATCCCGATAGAGGTTCACGTAGTTTGACGGCAATCGTTGTTCCTTCGGATGCTCCCGGGGTTGAGATTAAACCTCACATTCATAAGATGGGTCAAAGAGCTTCAGTACAAAATGAAATTCTTTTCCATGATGTTGAAGTTCCTGTAAAAAACAGGATTGGTGACGAAGGTTACGGTTTTATCATAGCAATGAAAACATTCGACAGAACCCGTACCGGTGTTGCAGCACTTAGTGTTGGTAATGCGAGAGCTGCATACGAAACTGCTTTGGACTGGACAAAAAACAGAATTCAATTTGGGAAACCTATCTTTGCTAATCAGGCTATCGGTTTTATGTTGGCTGATATGGCAACAAAAGTAGAGACAGCACGCCTGCTAACATGGTATGCTGCCTGGGCTTATGATAACAAAAAAAAGAATCTGGGTAAACTTTCGGCTATGTCGAAACTTTATGCTTCTGATATTGCAATGGAAGTAACAACAGATGCTGTTCAGGCAATGGGTGGCGACGGATATTCTCGCGACTTTATGGTTGAGAAGATGATGCGTGATGCTAAATTGTGCCAGATTTATGAGGGTACAAATCAGGTTCAGCGTCTGGTCATTGCCAAGACTATTGGTAAAGAATAAATTTAGTCTTTAATACACTATAAAAGCCCGACGAAGTAACTTGTCGGGCTTTTTTCTGATTATTGTTTTTTGCAACTCAACTGCATTATTTACGTACTATTAGAACTATTTGATAGAAAATATTTTTAAACTTTAATTATAATACCATGAATGTAAAAATAAATGCGAGTAAAGTATTGACTTTTTTTATCCTTGTAAATATTGTTTTCTTTGTACTTCACATATTTACTCAATACTTATATTATGTTCAGGATTATCAAATTCCTGGATTAAGGTTTTTTAATCTTGACGATGAAAGAAGTTTACCTTCTCTATTTACTGTTTTTGAATGGAGCTCAATTGTTGTCCTCTTTTTAGTTATTAGTATCAATACTGAAGGTAAAAAATCATATTACTGGTGGGGGTTTGTTTTGCTATTTTCATTTTTAACTTTCGATGAGTTTGCAAGTATTCATGAACCAATGGCGGGATATTTTAGAAAAACGCTGAATACTTCAGGCTTATTGTATTTTGCCTGGGTTATACCCTATGCCATTGGTCTTATTGCAATTCTATTAATTTATAGCAAATTCCTTTTATCATTAAACAGGAAAATCTTGATTTTATTTATACTTTCCGGAGCTATTTTTGTCTCAGGAGCAGTACTTATGGAGCTTTTTGAAGGAAACTATGTAGAGTCTCACGGTTTTTCTGATATTTACTATCTTGTTTTTGTTCCAATAGAGGAAACAGTGGAGATGATTGGATTATCATTATTCATATATACATTACTCCTGTATATGGAAATGCAATTTGGTAATCTCAATTTTATCATTTCAAGGGGAAGAATGTCTGCTGCTAATACTTCAGAGAAAAAATAACTCGTTTGTTATTTTAAATAATGTTCATAAACCATCTTAATCCCTTCCGGTAATTCAATGTTATGATGCCAGCCTAATGAATGCAATTTACCTGGATCAGTAAGCTTTCTTGGTGTTCCGTCAGGCTTTGAGGGATCGAATTTTATTTCACCTTTAAATCCAACAGTATCCTTAACGAGATGAGCTAAGTCTTTAATTCTGATTTCCTTACCAGTTCCAATATTCAAATGTGTGTTACGGACTTCGTTATCCTTAATATCACTTACTCTCACCATATCAGCAAAGTCAGAGTTCTCCATAAGAAAAACGCAGGCATCAGCCATATCTTCAGCCCAGAGAAACTCTCTGAACGGGCTTCCTGTTCCCCAGACGTGCAACTCAACATTTCCATTATTTCTTTTTATACCGAATTTCTCCAGGTAGGAAACAATTTCATTATCAGTAGCTGTATTAGAAACAGAGGAAGGGTGCTTTTTAAGATCTTTCCGGATTGCTTTAAAGTCATTGTTCTCAAGACTTTTGCAAAGATGCATTTTTCTTAAAAGTGCAGGCAGAACATGAGAGTTTTCCAGATTAAAATTGTCGTTATAGCCATAAAGATTTGTGGGCATCACAGAAATATAGTTTGTGCCATACTGCAAATTGTATGATTCGCACATTTTGATTCCGGAAATCTTTGCAATAGCATAAGGTTCATTTGTGTACTCAAGAGTATTCGTAAGTAGTTCATCTTCCTTCATTGGCTGATTGGCCAATTTTGGATAAATGCACGTACTTCCCAAGAACAAAAGCTTTTTTACATCGTTCAGATAGCAGGAATGTATAACATTATTCTGAATCGAGATGTTTTCATAAATAAACTGAGCTCTGTAAGTATTATTTGCGTAAATTCCTCCCACTTTAGCAGCAGCAAGGAAAACATAATCAGGTTTTTGCTCTTCAAAAAACTGTTGCGTTGCTTCCTGATTAGTTAGGTCTAATTCAGTGTAATGCCTGAATATAAAATTGTGATATCCTTTACTTTCTAATACTTTAACAATACTACTCCCGACAAGCCCGTCGTGACCTGCAATATATATTTTACTGTCTTTTTCCATTGATAAATCAAACTAATAATTAATAACTTCAGTATTCTATATTGATTCTACTCAAAATAATTCATGATCTGGTAACCTCCCTTTTTAAGGTAATTATCTCTTTCCACTAATTTAATATCTGATTCTACCATATCACTAACTAAGCCTTTTAAGTCATATTCAGGCTTCCATCCTAACACTTTATTAGCTTTTGACGGATCACCGATTAATAACTCAACTTCAGTTGGCCTGAAATATCTCGGGTCAATACTAAGAATTTCTTTCCCTGTCTCAAGTTGGTATTTAGGATTATTACATTGAGCAACATATCCTTTTTCATCAATCCCTTCACCTTTAAATTCAATTTCAATTCCAAGCTCCTCAAATGCCAGTCTTACAAACTCTCTTACTTCCGTAGTCACACCTGTCGCTATAACAAAATCATCAGGTTTGTCCTGTTGAAGAATGAGGTGCATTGCCCTGATGTAATCCTTAGCATGACCCCAGTCACGTTTTGCTGAAAGATTACCGAGGTAGATTTTCTCCTGCAATCCCATTGCAATCTTCGCAGCAGCCATAGTTATTTTCCTGGTAACAAATGTTTCGCCTCTGATAGGAGACTCATGATTAAAAAGTATTCCATTAGTTGCAAATAGATTATAAGCCTCACGATAGTTTATCGTAATCCAGTATGCGTATAGTTTAGCAACTGCATAAGGGCTTCGGGGGTAGAAAGGAGTTTTTTCCGATTGAGGAACCTCCTGAACCAGTCCGTAAAGTTCACTTGTTGAAGCCTGATAAAATCTTGTCTTTTCGGCCAACCCGAGAAACCTGATAGCCTCAAGCATTCTGAGTGTACCAACACCGTCAGCATTTGCTGTATATTCCGGCGTGTCAAAACTAACCTGTACGTGCGACATAGCTGCAAGATTATATATCTCATCAGGTTTTGTATCGCTGATAATTCTAATAAGATTTGTCGAATCAGTCAGGTCGCTGTAATGAAGCAATAAATCCCTGTTCTCAACATGCGGATCCTGATATAAGTGATCAATTCTATTAGTATTAAAAAGTGAGGCCCTGCGCTTCAGCCCATGTACTATGTATCCTTTTTTGAGCAGATATTCAGCAAGATAAGCTCCGTCTTGTCCGGTTATCCCGGTGATTAATGCAACTTTTTGTGACATATTTTGGTGTTTTTATTAAATTTGAATGGGCGCAAAAATAGTGAATAGATTAGAACTACAAAATCTTTTTTTCTTCGCAGTACTCCAAAACAATGTCAAGTATCTCTTTTCCGTACTTTTTCAGTTTTTTGCTTCCCATCCCCTTTATTGCTTTTAATTGCTTTTCCGTGGTTGGTAAAAGTATGGATATTTGCCGTAATAATTTTTGATGTGCAACAAAATAGAAAGGGACATCCTCCTCAGTGGCAACAAGCTTTCTCCACTCCTGAAGCTTTTTGTAAAGTTCAGGATGTTTGAGTGTTGAGTCCGTAACTTCAACCTTTTTCTTCAGCTTGATTCTTGCAGGTTTCAAAGATGCTTTTGCCCTGACATCAAGATAGTCGTAAACCCTGAACCTGTGAATTGTTTCATTCAGGCACTCGGTTTTAATAAAAAGCTCCTCATTGATTTTTGACAAAATATCCTTTATTGATTTTCTGACGGTTTTATTGTCGGTTTCAAATGCAGCCGCATCGAGAGGTGCAACTATTTGTTGCTCGGTTTTTTCCTTAAAGTACTGACTTGCCTTTTTTATTCTTTCCTGAAGTTGTGAGTTGTTTTCTGCATCACCTTCGGTGAATAGCAAATGTCGTACCTGTTTAATGAACTTGCCTGAAACAGTTATTAATTCTGATATGGCCGGAAGTATTTTATCTGTCGTTTCCGTAAGATTTCCCTCCACCACAGTTTTATTCTCGTTAAGAATTTTTTTACAGCGGTTAAACTGATATGCAAGCAGTTTGTAGTTATACAGTTCAGTCAGCAAGTAGAGTTGATATTCAAGCTTTGATTCGGACAATTCCTTATTGCCCGGAGGATTTTCTTCAATATTTCGATTGAAGGATATCACCTGTCTGTCGCAAATAATGCCTTTTGT
>JAOZOC010000187.1 GCA_029933495.1 Bacteroidales bacterium | reverse complement strand
GGACTGTTTTCTGCAGGGCGGCTATTTTGCGAATCCCAGTACAATCTTACATAAGGTGATGTACCAAAAGAGTGGTTATACACTACATCAAGAATAACGGCTATACCTTCGCCATGACAGACATCAATAAATTGTTTTAAAGTATTTTTGGGGCCATAATATTTATCCGGTGCAAAATAAAAATTAGGATTATAACCCCAACTCAGGTTTCCTTCAAATTCATTAACAGGCATTAGTTCAATGGCATTTATCCCAAGATTTTTTAGATAATTAAGAGTGTCAATGAGCGACAAATAAGTATGCTGATTAGTAAAATCCCTGATTAACAGCTCAAAAATAACCAGGTCAGTTACAGCCGGAGGATTAAAACTTGTATTCTGCCATTCATACTCCTGCTGATTAGTCTGGAAAACCGAAACAATACCATCCTGCCCCGAAGGATAAGGCTTCAGATCCGGGTAAGTGGTATTGGAAATATATTGATCATTCCACGGATCAAGTACCTTTTCGCAATAGGGATCTCCAATTTTAACTATTCCATCCACAAAATACTGATAGGCATACTCTTCACCTGAAGCCAGGTTGTCAAGTTCAATCCAATAGCGGTTACCATCCGGAGTCTTGTTCATATATCCTTCTTCAATAGGTGTCCAGTCATTAAAGTCACCAATCACAAAAGCATTCTCTTTTTCAGGCGCAAAAAGTGAGAGAATAACCGTTGTTTCATTTATATAATTTATTCCGTCAACAACTCCATCAGGCAACTCTAATATTTGGGGATCAGGCACTACAATATAAGAAAATGAATCGGCAATCGTTGCAGTTTGATTTTTAGCAACGAATTTTACCCAAATATCTGTCCAGTTGGTTCCAAAGTTGTTTGCCAGAATATCCTCTTCAATTGTAATTCCTGCGACAGAAGCATATTCATCACCATTAACGTACATATAGATACTATCAGCCAAAGGGCTTGCAGCAACAACTTCAATAGTTTCATTAAGCTTCACTAACAGACCAGATGACTGAGGTTGCTGAATTATGATGCTAAGGTCATCACTGAACACATCCAGGAACAAGTCGGCTGATTGTGTTTCACTGTCAGAACTCCTGAATACAAGACACAATTCCGAAATATCGCCTGAAGCAGGTACGCCGTAGAAATCACGGATTGAAGGGCTCATATCAAGTTTGTACAGATCACTTCCAAGGGATGTCAATTGTGGTTGTGTACTATTATTACCCCAGCTTCCAATAACATATTGCCATTGTTGTCCGTTTATAGTAACACCTGTATGTGTGTAAACATCTCCGGAGTACCCTTCAAGGTCTGTTCCTGTTGCATTAAAATATACTGTTACCTCCTCATCTGCAATGGGGTACTCAGGATCAGTATAAACTGTTTGTGCATTTAAAACAGAAGCCAGTAATAAGCTTAATGTCAAAATAATAAAGGGGGTTAACTTTTTCATAATTAGTATTTATTTTTAAAAAATTATAGTTTGCAAAAATACAAAAAAAGGGCTTCCATTACATGGAAACCCTCTCTTTATTAACATATTTTACAACAAGCGTCTTTGCCTGTCATTTATCAAACCTAATTCTTAATCAACTCATAAGTAGGTTCAGATGTTGTAAACCTCAGAATAAAAGTATAATTACCCGGCTCTGTAATAGGTATGTCAACGCCACCCTGTGTCAGAGTTTCACCATCTGGGGGATCTATTGCTCCAAGATTTACATCCCAGGCATCATTGGCCCTGAATTTAAAACGGTTATCTGCAACATCAGGAATATCAGTAGTTAAGTAGAGATATTGGTTCTCCGCATCCCAAATCATATCAATATCATCAGTCCAACCAAGCCACTCGCCTATAACTCCCCAGTTTTCGAGAGTGTATTCCCATGTAAGGCCTTCAATGTCAACAGTTACATTATAGCCTCCAGGACCGGGAACGCTAAGATTGCCAGCACCAGCATCGGTATCAAGAAGACCTTCACCGGCAAATCCATAATTTGTATGTGCCCAGTCAGGATCAGAAGTGAACTTAAATTCATAGGTACCGCCTTCAGGCATATAAATATATCCTGTAAAAATATTATCATTTGTAAATGAATAAATATTTGGAGCGGAAGCCGGATCCCAACCCTGATAGTCCCCGGGAACCCAAAGCTTAGGATACTCCACGAAACTTGCATATGGAGTTAAAGCCAATGATAACACTTCTGAATAAACATCAGTAACATCAACAGTATTATTCAAATAAGAATACAATCTAAATTCCATATTACTTGTTTCGCCTGCTGTAAGCCCCATAGCTAACAAAAGACTATTCATATCACCAACTGTAATACTGTAGGAAGTTTCAGTAGTATTCACCACCGTAACAAAATTCATAAAGTTACTGTCAACAATATCCATCTGTAAAACATATTTTACCGACTCAAGGTTATCGAGGTTATACTTAGTTTCAGACCAGTTAAATGTGGTCATAATACTGTCAGCATCAACCTCCAGGAGAATAAAAGCTTCGCCCGCGTCAGGTGAAGAAATAGAAGGTGCAACTGTTTGCGACAAATCCAGTACCGGATCTTTTGTCTCTTTTTGGCAAGAGAAGACAAAACCAAGCCCGGCAAATGCGATTATTATCAATATTATTTTTTTCATCTTTTTAAATTTTAATTTACAAATTAATAACCCTGATTTTGAACAAGATTTGGATTAGCAGTTATATCAGATGATGGAATTGGGAACAGGTTATATCTGTCATCTGTAGCAGTCCCCTCAGCAGCTTTTCCTTTCCAAGGCCACAAATAAGCTGAAGTTGTGAACATCTCATAGCGAATCAGGTCTGTTCTTCTGTGACCTTCCCAGTAAAGTTCACGGGCTCTCTCATCAATAATAAACTGTAGATCAATATCTGCAATGTTTCCTGAGTTATCTCCATAAGCTCTTTCGCGCAAAGTATTAACATATCCGACAGCAGTTCCCAAATCACCACCTGTACCACCACGTAAAACAGCTTCGGCATACATCAGATAAACATCACCCAGCCTAAACATTGGAAAATCAGTATCAGGAAATGTAAGGTCTGAACCAGGAGCACCATCAGAAGTAACATTCCTGAACTTCGTGATTGCATAACCATCATTAAAGGAAGATATATCTTCTATCTCCTTATTCTGACCTTCAGTGAAGAACATAGCACGACCGTCAGCATCGCCTGTTTCATCAGGAAACTTATTAACAAGAGCACTTGTTGTACGTGTGCCGGCCCATCCGCCATCAATACCATAATCAGCAGGAACCATTTCACCACCAACGGCAGCATGTATAATAAATGTTGTGCCTCCCCAGGTTCTTGTGTGTATTCCGTCGAAAGCAATCGGGAAAATTACTTCACCTGAATTATCGTTATCAGCAAGGAACAAATTTTTATACTCAGGTTCTATAGTATATCCTGCGCCTATAATTTTATTACAATAAGTAAGGCACTCTGCATATTTTTGTTGCCCTATATAAACCTCAGAATTAAGATAAAGCTTTGCCAAAAGCATCCATGCGGCAGCTTTGTCGGCACGTGCATATTCATTTGCCCTTGCATCTATCAATTGGCCCTCAATAGCTAAAAGCTCCGTCTCAATATAATCATAAAGGTCAGCTCTGTTAATTTGTTCCGGGAAAAATGCACCAGGCTCATTTTCTTCAGTTACGAAAGGAACATTCCCAAACAGGTCAAGAGCATGGTAATAACTTAAAGCTCTTAGAAAACGTGCTTCAGCTCTATATTGGCCAATTTCAGTCCTAAGTCCACCAGTAACACCTCTTTCATCAAGCTTTTCATCAGATGTTTCACGGATAAACTCATTACATACTGTAATCTGGTAAAATATTCTGTAATAAAAGGCTGTAATAAAAACATCGCTTGAGTTCCATGTTTGCCAGTGATAATCTTTTATTGTCTGGTCGTTCCAGGAAATTACCGCTTCATCGGTAGTGAACTCCTGCGCATACCAGTAACCTCTCAGGTATTGTCCAAATCCTTCATCAATACCACTAATATCCGGATTTCCGGCCGGGCCAGTTTGTCCTGTTACAGCCAGACCTGCATATAATTTTGCCAAAACCATCTTATAAGAGGCGGGATCATCATAAACTGTTGCTGATGTCACAACATCAGGGTCAATAGGCACTGTATCCAAATCTTTAATACAAGATGGTAAAACCAGAACCAGGCCTGCGAGAACTATTGCTATTTTATATATTTTATTCATTGTCGTATATTTTAGTTAGTTAGAAAATTATGTTTACACCCAAAACATAAACCCTTGGTCGCGGGTAGAGATTATTGTCAATACCCTGGTAAATTTCAGGATCAAGTCCTTCGTAGTTTGTAATTACAAATACATTTGTAACAGTAAAAGAGAGACGAATATCCAGTCTTTCCTTTACAGTCAGCAGGTCCTCAAGCAGATAGCTTATACCCATGTTGTCCATCCTGAAAAAAGCAGCATCCTGAATATAATAATCTGATAAATATTGCGGGGTTTGAAAACCAGCTTCATTAACGTCAGATGTAACATTACTCAGATATGGGCCCTCAGGTCTGTAAAGTCTTTCATAATTTCCGTTTTCTGAACTTACGTTGTTATAAACATAATTACCGAAGTTAGCACGTCCGGCAAATGAGAACTCCCAGTTTTTATATTGCAGGCTCGAATTAATTCCGAAAAAGAATTTTGCAGCCGGGTCTTTATAATGATAGCGGTCATCATCAGTAATCTGTCCGTCGCCATTTCTGTCAACATACATACCTTCTATGGGTTTGCCGTCAGTACCATAAACCTGCTCATAAACGAAGAATGAATTTGCTGCATATCCAACACTGTTCATTTGTACAGTATTTCCAACTCCACCTGATATTCCACCTGCCGCAACGCCAAGATAGCTGGTGTCGCTCGAAGCAGTAAGTTTTGTTATCTCGTTAATATTATATGTGGTATTAAAGCCAATTAACCAGGTCAGGTCTTTTTTAGCTATTGCTCTTGCATTAAAAGAGAACTCAACTCCTCTGTTCTCCATATCGCCAACATTAGTAACAATATAATTTGTCAGATTTGAACCTGCCGGAACAGGGATGAAGTTCAGAAGGTCTTTTGTTTGTTTAAAATAAAAATCAAGAGTCCCGTAATATTTATCCTGCTTAAAGCCGTAGTCAAGTCCAACGTTCCAGGTAGTTGTCTCTTCCCATTTTATCTTACTGTCATAACCCTCAGGCCGGAGAGTAGTATAAAACTGATTTCCCATTTGGTATTGGGCATTCACCTGTCCGGAAGTATATCTTGGCAAATATGGATAATTACCAAGGCCTATATCTTGCTGTCCCGTTACTCCATAACCAGCTCTTAACTTAAGCTGAGACAGGCTTCCTGCACCAGCCATCCAAGGCTCATTATTGATTTTCCAGGCAAGGGCTACAGATGGGAAAAGCCCCCAACGTGTATCAGGAGAAAACCTTGATGTTCCATCATCACGCAGTGTGAAAGTCAGCAGGTATTTGTCTTTAAAAGTATAGTTAAAACGACCAAAGAAAGAGACAAGATAAAGCTCTGTTGCATCATTAATTGTATCAAGATTCCAGGTCTTATTGTAATTACCATTTTCAGAATAATTATTTCTCCAGAAATGCTGCCATGAATACCCACCCATCACACTTATCTGACTCTGGATACCATCAAAATATTTATTATAATCAAGATAGAAATCCAGCAATTCATTCTTACTCTCCTGCTCATAATAGTTTTTTACACCACCACCATGAACCGGATCGAAGGAAAACGCAGCATATTCCGGAATAACTACATTTCCCGAACCTTTAGAGCGATCATAACCAATATTCAATGTAGCTTTCAGTTCAGGTAAAAAATGAAACTTATAATCAACTTTCATATTGGTCATTAACCTGTTAACATCTGACCTGTCATCTCTTAAATTAAGAAGCGCCAAAGGATTAGCTGTAGCCAATGCAACAGGTGCTCCATTTGCTTGTGTCCAGGAATAATAGCCACCATAATCGGTATAAAGTGAATCAGGCTGGCCTGATTCATCGTTAAAATAAACTGTATATGTCGAGTCTGAATTTACCGGTTTTGTAGGATCAAACTGGACTGCTGCGCCAATAGCACCCCGGTCAGCAAAACGGTTCTTGACAAATGAACCACGAATATTAAAATCAACTTTCAGGTGATTATCAAAAAAAGATGGATTTAATGATGCATCCAGTGTTGTCCTCTGCATATTATCGGTTTTCAAAATACCATCCTGATTTGAGTACCCAATTGAAACTCTGTATGGTAAAGCTTTAACACCTCCTGATATACTAAGATAATGATCCTGTCCGAATGAAGAATTATAAATCTCGTCCTGCCAGTCGGTATTATGGGTTCCTAATAATGAAGTAACATTGTCATTACCATCAAACCTGTCGTTAATCATAGTCCTATACTCATCAGCACCAAGAACTCCAACTTTATTTGGAAGTGTATTGAACGAAAAGACACCTTTATAATCTAATGTCAAAGGTTGGTCTGTCCTTCCTTTCTTTGTTGTAATTAAAATTACACCATTAGAAGCCCTCGATCCATAAAT
>JAOZOC010000748.1 GCA_029933495.1 Bacteroidales bacterium | reverse complement strand
TTTCTTATTTAAAATAATCACCCCATAAATGAGCAAGCGTCCACGCTTGCATTGTGCTATTTTGTTTAATCCATTTTATGAATGGACAAACGTACTTAATTTGCAAACGACAGCCGAAACATCAAACAGATTGTGACGCTCCAACGCACATTCCAGCCCACTTGCTCGCAATGATGCAGATAGTTTCTATAGGATATTCGGTTCTGCCATTTCACCAATTCACCAATTTACAGATTTACCGTTTCACCAAAACAACCTTTGTCGAATAAGTTGTTCTGCCGTTATCTATTTTCAACAGGAATGTACCTGTCAAATCCGGGAATTCAAGCTTTATATTGCTTTCTTTATTGTAAACTTTTTCCCTGAAAATCATTTTTCCTGATAAATTGAATAGCGATATTTCTAATTCATCTCCGGCAATTCCTTTTAGATTAATGAAAATCGCACCATCAGATGGATTGGGATAAACTGAAATAGCCGCGTATTTGTCAATGTCAGAAATTCCGCTTGTCAACGGTTCTATCCCAACCACAGCATCCTGTAACTTGTTGAAGTTAAGTCCTGCTGCTGTCAGCGTATCAAGATAGAAATAGCCGTCGTAATTTCCACCTGAGCCCCAGTTGAAATGAAAGAAGGCTGTATCCTGATATCCGTCACAGACAAGCGAATGACCATACAGGGTTTTCAATTCGGCAACACCGCCGTAAAGCACAGGTCTATGCTCGTCAAGTTCTGAACGCAATAGGGCTTTCCAGTCGCCAGCATATTCATCTCTGAAAAGAAATTGTGCATCGGATTTATACTTGAAATATTTGAACAATGCACCCGGAACAGTTGTATCGTAAGCACCTGTTCCCTCCGGGAAAAACTGCGAACTCAAACTTATTGCACTATGAAACATCAGCGTTGCAACAGCCTCGTTTTCATCAGCCAGGTGATTTTCCATTTCGCTCCAGTTGTAAACGGTATTTTCAAAATCGGCTTCCACATAACCGTAGCTCGTGTTATATCCAAACGAACCGGTCCCGCTTTCAGGATAGTTGTAATATTTCATAATCTGAGCCATTGCCGTTGCAACGCAGCCGGTGAAAAGATGCCCGCATTGCCCCTGTTCTTCTTCCGGGAAAGCTGTATTGTAGTAGCATCCCTGTCCCCAGGTTGTTGAAAGTAGCGGTTCAATACCAATAACACTTTTTTCAGATACAAAACTTTCTGACAGATACTTCTCCCACACGAGCTTTATCTTTTCACTTGCAACGGCTTCTCTGTCAATTGCATACTCTACCTGAGCGGTATAGTCCTCCATCAAGTTTTTAAATCCCTCCGGGAAATTCGTACCGGTATAATTATGGTCAAATGAGTAAGCGAAAACCGGAAATACCGCATCATCTCCCGCAATCACAATAAAGCCTTTGTTGATGTTAAAAACAAAACAAGACGTTCTATTGTCTTTTGTTACAACGAACTCTTTTCCAAAAGTTATTTCAGAATTGTTAAAACCAGACTTCTCCGTAAAAAAATTCTTTGCGACCTGTTTTGCAGTTTGTTTTGATATCTGTTTTGCAAATGTCTGCCCGGTTAATATTGTCAGAATTAAGATGATAACTATGTGTTTCATAAATAATAATATTTGTATCAATTAATCCTCAAAAATAGCAAGTTTTAATAAATGCTCTGATTTTTTACTCAT
>JAOZOC010000186.1 GCA_029933495.1 Bacteroidales bacterium | reverse complement strand
CAAATTTCGTTGTAAAAATATAAAAATTATCTTACAAAACCGGGGTTAACATTTTTTAATAAAAAAAACATAAAAATAGTTGCATTATGAACATATGTTCATTATCTTTGCAGCCTTAAAAGTAAAATGAAGTATTAATTATTTAAAAAGGAGGTTATTATGCCAAGAGGTGACAGAACAGGCCCTGAAGGTGCAGGGCCAATGACAGGCAGAGGATTAGGCCATTGTGCCGGATATGAAACTCCGGGATATATGAACGCAGATAGTGGATACGGGCGAGGTGCCGGACATGGTTATGGCCGTAGAGTCGGAAGAGGTTTTGGCGGTGGTTATGGTCGCGGAGGACGTTTTGCTCAGGGTTACTATCCGGAGCGTTCGGATGTCAGAGAAGAAACGTTTGTAGAGAACGATATCCGTGTTTTGAAAGATCAGCTGGCTGCAATGCAGAAAAAGCTCGATGAGTTACGAAAGAAGTCTGATGGTTAATTGGCTTTACCCGGTGTTTTGATGTACAGGATGCCGGGTAATTTTTTATTTGAAATATGAAAATAGCAATAGCAAGCGGAAAAGGAGGAACAGGGAAGACAACTCTTGCAGTGAACCTTGCTTCTTATATCGCCGAAGAGAAGAGAAATCTAAATGTTCAGGAAGTAGTTTTGGTGGACATGGATGTGGAAGAGCCAAATTCAGGCCTTTTTATTAAAGGTGAATTAAAGAAGACTGAGATAAAATACAGGATGGTTCCGGAATGGATTGAGAGCAAGTGCACTTTTTGTAAGAAGTGTGCAAATGTGTGTAATTTCAATGCTTTAGCATATATTGGAGTTTCCGTTCTTATTTTTCCGGAATTGTGTCATTCGTGTTATGCATGTTCCGAATTATGCCCTGAGGATGCTCTTCCTATGAAAGCTGACAGAATGGGAGAGCTACGTCAGTATATTATTAAAAATGGATTGCATTTTATTGAAAGCAGATTAGATATTGGAATTGAGCAAGCTGTTCCGCTGATTAAGCAGACACATGAATTTATAGATTCAGAATTTGACGAAACAGCTTTTAAAATTATTGATTCCCCTCCAGGAACTTCCTGCCCTGTGATTGAAACTGTGAAAGATGCAGAACTTGTTGTACTCGTTACTGAACCCACACCTTTCGGTTTGAATGACCTTAAGCTCGCTGTTGACACTATGAAAGAACTCGATAAAAAATGTGCAGTAATAGTAAACAGAGATGGAATTGGTAACGATGATGTTGATAAATATTGTGCAGAAAATAATATTCCTCTGATTGGTAAAATACCACATATGCACGAGGCTGCAAAACTATATTCACAAGGGAATCTTCTGATAGATGATATTGATGAAATACGAGATGTAATCAAAGATATTTACTCTAATATAAAAAAACTTGTCAAAGGATGAAAGAGATAGTTGTTATATCAGGAAAGGGTGGGACAGGCAAAACTTCAATAACTGCATCATTGGCTGTTTTGGGGGATAAGGATGTTGTTTTAGCCGACTGTGATGTGGATGCTGCTGATATGCATCTGCTTTTAAATCCCGACTTTGCACACAAAGAGAAATTTTATAGTGGGAAAATAGCCGAGATAATTCAGGACGATTGTATTAAATGCGGCAAGTGCAAAGATGTGTGCCGGTTTGATGCTGTACCCGTTATTAACGAACAATATGTTATTGATGAACTAAACTGTGAAGGTTGCGAATATTGTGCTTACGTATGCCCTACAAATGCCATTGTAATGAACGACAATCTTGCCGGTGATTTTTTTATATCAGAAACAAGATTGAATAATACTCTTGTGCATGCTAAACTTGCTATTGCTGCTGACAATTCCGGTAAACTGGTTACAAAGGTGAGAACCGAAGCAAAAAAAATAGCAGAAGAAAATGATATTCCTTACTTAATTGTTGATGGATCTCCGGGAATAGGGTGTCCGGTAGTTGCATCAGTAACAGGTTCAAATTTAGTTGTTATTGTAACTGAACCTACAGTTTCGGGTCTTCACGATATGAGTCGTGTGGCAGAACTTATTAGAAAGTTTGGGATTAAATCGGTTTGTTTGATAAACAAGGCTGATATTAATGCTGATATTACTATTCAGATAAAAAAGTTTTTGGATAAATATGAAATTCCTCTGATAGCAGAAATACCTTATGACTTGGTTTTTGCCGATGCAATTTTGGCTGGAAAGACAGTTGTAGAATATAGTAATGGAGAGGTTAGCCAGATTATCAGAGATAGTTGGAAAAGGATTTTGGAAATAGTTAGAGAATAGGTCGTTAATTTTTAAAAAATAACAGTATGAAATTTGAGCATTCAAGCCCCGCAAGGCGGGATTTCGTTACGCTCAACATTTAATCATTAAAAAAAGGAGGATAAAAAATGAAAATTGTATTTGCAGCAACGGGAAAAAATTGGGACTCATTGGTTGATTCCCGCTTTGGCAGGGCAGAAGGTTTTACTCTTTATGATGAAGATAAAGATGAACTATCCTGGCATTCAAATGCCGAAAATAAATCTGCCGGACATGGTGCAGGCGTACAGGCTGGTCAGAAAGTCGCTTCACTTGGAGCCGATATTGTTGTTACTGGTGGAAGTTTCGGGCCAAAGGCTGGTGATGTTATTCGGGCAGCCGGAATAGAAATGATACCAGATGTTGGGGAGATTACATTAAAAGAGGCTTATAGCAAAATTAAAAAGTAATAGCTATGGGACGCGGAGGCTTTGGTGGTCGTGGTCAGGGTGGAGGCTATGGCAGAGGTAAAGGCGGTAGCAGGGGCCAAGGAATGAGACCTGGAGGTGATTGTATCTGTCCTGACTGTGGACGAAAGAAGCTACACACACCCGGAATTCCCTGTACCGAAGAGATTTGCTCTTTCTGCGGGGCAATGATGGTTCGCAGCAATGGTCAAAAGTTTGGCATTGGAAAGTCAGATTCGATAGAAGCTGATACCAATGAAGAAAATAATTCTGGAAAAGCTTTACTTTTCCCAATAGTTGATGTAAATTTGTGTACGGCTTGCGGTATATGTATTGAGAAATGTCCTTTTGACTCAATTATTATGAAAGACGGTAAAGCACTGATACAGAATGAAAGCTGCCGCAAATGTATGATATGTGTGAAAGAGTGCCCCGTGAATGCAATTTCATAGGGGAGAAGATTTAAAAATATTTATTGTAAATTTAGTATAAACTTAAACTTTGTGTTATGTATAAACTGAGAAAATATCACGGTGACAGGGTTCAGTCATTGACTTATGAAAAGAATGGGAAATCAGCATCCGTTGGAATTCTTGAGGTTGGTGAGTACGAATTTGGAGCAATAGGCGATGAGCGTTACACCGTCACTTCAGGTAAAATTAATGTTTGGAACGAAAACAGTAATGACTGGGTTGGTTATAAAACAGGCGAGTCGTTTGAGATTTTAAATCGTTCAAATTTCAAGCTAAAGGTTGATGAAATCAGCACCTATATCTGTTTTTACGAATAGGTTTTGTGTGGTCATTTTTTATTTATCTGAAATCAAGGTAGCTGTAGATTAAATCTTTTTTATACTTTTGGATTTTTATTCTGAAAAGGTATGCTACCTGTAATATTATCATTTATAGAAATAAAGTTTCTGGATGTCCTTGATATCCTGTTTGTTGCTTTATTGCTCTACACCTTATATAATCTTCTGAAAGGGACGGTTGCCATTAACATATTTTTTGGAATTGTTGCGTTTTATTTGTTATGGAAGCTTGTTGCAGCACTTGATATGGAGATGCTTAGCGAAATTTTTGGTGCTTTCATTAGTGTTGGGTTTATTGCTTTGATAGTTGTTTTTCAGCCTGAAATAAGAAAGTTTCTTTTAATGCTGGGTACTCCTGGTTTTATAAAGAAAAAGCGTCATAGATTACTTTTTTGGAAATTTGAGGTTGGAAGTACCATTCAGCTTGAAATAGATGAGATAATCAAAGCTTGTCGCTATATGTCCGAAACAAAAACAGGAGCACTGATCATTATTACCAAAAAAAGCGGACTTGAGCAATTTGTGGAAACAGGGGAGAGGATTGATGCTGTTATTTCTGCAGCCCTGCTTGAAAATATTTTCTTTAAAAACAGCCCATTACATGATGGTGCTGTTATAATTCGTAATAATAAAATTGTTGCTGCCCGCTGTATCCTCCCGGTATCATCAAGTCCTGACATCTCACCACATTTTGGGTTACGTCACAGATCTGCTGTTGGCCTGACAGAGCAGTCGGATGCTATTGCAATTATCATTTCAGAAGAAACCGGCAATATATCATACTCTGTCGGGGGCAATATTACCGAAAAGATATCTTCAGTTGGTCTTAAAAAGATGATTTTAGAGGAGCTGTCGTAAATTAATATTTTCTACTTTTGACCTACAATAAATTTAAGGTTATGAAACTAACATCAGTAAGTGCTATTTCGCCGGTTGACGGCAGGTACAGGAATAAAGTTGAAGGGCTCGCATACTATTTTTCGGAAGCTGCCCTGATTAACTATCGCATTTTTATGGAGACGGAGTATTTTATTGCTCTTGTTGAACTCCCACTTCCTCAGCTTAAGAATTTTGATAAAGACCGGATTGAGGATGTTAGGGCCATTAGCAGGGATTTTTCTTTTGAGGATGCCGATGAGGTTAAGAAAATAGAGGATGTGACCAATCACGATGTCAAAGCTGTTGAGTATTATCTGAAAAAGAAGTTCGACAAGATTGGTCTTGGTGATTTTATGGAGTTTATCCACTTTGGCCTTACATCTCAGGATATCAACAATACGGCAGTTCCATATTCTCTGAAACTGGCTTATGATGAGGTTATAACTCCTCAACTTTCAAAGATTGTTGATATACTGACATCAATGGCTAAAGAGTGGAAAAATATGCCTATGCTTGCACGTACACATGGACAGCCTGCTTCACCCACAACACTTGGTAAAGAAATCTATGTTTTTGTTGACAGGCTTAAGCGACAGATTAAATTGCTGAATGCAGTTCCGTTTTCTGCAAAATTTGGAGGAGCTACCGGAAACTTTAATGCACATTTTGCTGCATATCCTGAAATTGACTGGGTAAGTTTTGCAAATGAATTTCTGAAAAATATCGGACTTGAAAGGCAAAACGTCACAACTCAGATTGAGCATTATGATGATATGGCCGCATATTTTGATGGAATGAGACGGATTAATACAATCCTTACAGACCTTTCGCGTGATATATGGGCGTATATTTCAATGGGTTACTTCAAGCAAAAAATCAAGGAGGGAGAGGTGGGCTCATCCACAATGCCTCATAAGGTGAACCCCATAGATTTCGAAAATGCAGAAGGTAATTTTGGAGTTGCCAATGCATTATTTGGTTTTATGGCTGAGAAGTTACCTGTATCGCGCTTGCAGCGTGACCTGACTGATTCTACGGTTTCCAGAAATATTGGGGTGCCTGTTGCTCACTCTTTGCTTGCTTATAAATCGTTGATGAAAGGCTTGAATAAACTGATTCTGAATGAAGACAGAATAAAGCAGGATTTGGAGGATAACTGGGCTGTTGTTGGCGAGGCTATACAGACAATTTTACGCAGGGAAGGATTTCCGAAACCCTATGAAAAGCTTAAGGAACTGACAAGAAAGAATGAGAAAATTGACAAAGATGCAATTCATAAATTTATTGATAAATTGAAGGTTTCTGATGAGGTAAAGATTGAGTTGAAGAGACTTTCACCGGAAAATTATACAGGTGTTATTAAATTTTAATTGACAAGTGTTGTTTAATAGTTATTTTTGCGCACAAATTATATTAATGTAAGATGGAATTAAGTAAGATATTAGCGATTACAGGTAGGCCGGGGTTATATAAAATGCTGGCACAGACAAAAAACGGATTAGTTGTTGAATCACTTCTTGATGGTAAAAGGCTTACGGCTTTCAGTCATGAGCGTATCAGTTCTCTGGAGGAAATCAGTATTTTTACTACTGACGAAGATCTTCCTCTTAAGGATATTTTGAAGAAGATATTCGATAAGCAAAACGGCGAGAAAGCTATTTCTCATAAATCGGGCGGAAAAGAGCTGAAAGCATTTTTTATTGAGGCTGTTCCCAATTATGATGAAGAAAATGTTTATGTTTCAGATATAAAGAAAGTTATTCAGTGGTATAATCTCTTGCAGGAACATAATCTGCTTGAGTTTGAAGAGGAAGAAGATAAACCTGCTGAAGAGGAAGTTGATGAAAAAGCTTCAAAAGAAGATAAGGCACCCGGAAATAAAAAAGACTCTCAAAAAGAGGAATAATTTGTTTTTTGTAGTATTATTGTAATGGCAAAAATAATTGAAGATCATGAAGTTGTTGAAGTACGTTATCCTGTCAGCGACAGTTACATTATCAGCCTCAGGTCACCTGTTGAAATACCTGCTGTTTTACCTGGAAATTTTGCCGAAATACAAATAGAAAACAGTTCTGAGGTCTTCCTTCGCCGCCCCTTTTCAATTCTTGATGTTGATTATGAGAATCGGATAATCAGTTTTTTTATAAAAATAATTGGAAAGGGAACAAAGAAACTCGGAGAGGTAAGGCGAGGCGACAAAGTAAGCCTTATATATCCCCTGGGGAATTCATATTCTCTGCCTGA
>JAOZOC010000185.1 GCA_029933495.1 Bacteroidales bacterium | reverse complement strand
TTGATTTTACTGAGGAGCAGTTGATGATTCGTGATGCTGCACGCGACTTCGCACAGAGAGAATTGTTACTTGATGTTATTGAGAGAGATACAAACGCAATTTTCCCGACAAAACATGTTAAAACTATGGCTGAACTTGGGTTCCTCGGAATGATGGTTGATCCTAAATATGGCGGAGCGGGAATGGACTCCATATCTTATGTTCTGGCAATGGAGGAGATTTCAAAAGCCGATGCCTCCGCCGCCGTTATCATGTCGGTAAACAACTCTTTGGTCTGTTACGGCATTTCAAAGTATTGTAATGACGCACAAAAAGAGAAGTACCTGACACCTTTGGCGACAGGAGAAAAAATAGGAGCTTTCTTGCTTTCTGAGCCGGAAGCAGGCTCTGACGCTACTCATCAGCACACCACAGCAGAGGATAAAGGAGATTACTATCTTGTGAACGGAACAAAAAACTGGATTACCAGTGCTAATTCAGCTTCTACATACATTGTGATTGCTCAGACACATCCCGATAAAAGGCATCGTGGAATCAATGCTTTCCTGATTGAGAAAGATACTCCCGGGATATCTCTCGGGCAACATGAGGACAAAATGGGAATGCGAAGTTCCGATACTCATTCTGTTATGTTTACTGATGTTAAAATTCCAAAGGAGAACAGGATAGGGGAGGATGGCTTCGGGTTTAAGTTTGCAATGAAAGCACTTGAGGCCGGACGTATTGGAATTGCTGCTCAGGCTCTCGGTCTTGCTTCTGGAGCTATGGAAAGGTCGATTCAGTACTCAAAAGAGAGAAAAGCCTTTGGAACAGAAATAGCAAACCATCAATCAATTGCATTTAAACTGTCGGATATGGCTGTTAAGATTGAAAATGCAAGAAATCTTTGTTTGAAAGCTGCCTGGCTGAAGGACAATGGTAAACCGTTTGCTTTGGCAAGTTCAATGGCGAAACAGTATGCTGCTGATATTGCAATGGAGGTTACTACCGAAGCTGTTCAGATTCACGGTGGGTATGGATATGTGAAGGAATATCACGTCGAAAGACTTATGCGTGAGGCTAAGCTGACACAAATTTACGAAGGAACCTCCGAAATACAGAAAATTGTTATTTCAAGGACTCTGCTTAGAGATTAATGAAAAATTTAAAAATGCTATGCATGCAAAGTATTTTTTTTATAACTTTGCGCCAAAAGGACATAAATATAAAAATTAATAGATATGAAAATACTGATTTGTATAAGCAACGTGCCTGATACAACCACTAAAATCAGGTTTGTTGACGACAACACTAAATTCGACACAAACGGTGTGCAGTGGATTATCAATCCCTGGGACGAACTTGCGCTCACTCGTGCTCTTCAGTTGAAAGAGTCATCTGGTGGTGCTGTTGAAAAGGTTAGTGTAATAACTGTAGGCTCAAAGAGTGTGGAGCCTACTATTAGAAAAGCCCTTGCAATTGGTGCTGATGATGCCATCAGAGTAAATGCCGAGTCTGAAGATGCTTATGAAGTGGCAAATCTGATTGCCGATGCTGTTAAAGATGAGGGCTATGACATTATCATTGCAGGAATAGAATCAAGCGACTATAACGGTTCTGCTGTTGGCGGAATGGTTGCGGAATTTCTTGGATTACCTTCTGTTTCTGCTGTATCATCACTGGATATTGAGAATGGTGAGGTGGTAGTAAAACGTGAGATTGACGGAGGTTCAGAAGTTATGACTTCGCAACTACCATTTGTTGCTATAGTTCAAAAGGGTATTGCTCTTGAGCCACGTATTCCTTCGATGAGGGGTATTATGATGGCACGTAAAAAACCATTGAATGTTATTGAGCCGGCAGAGGTTGCTCCAATGACTGAATATGTCAGTTATGAATTGCCTCCTGCTAAAGCAGCTTGCAAAATGATTGATCCTGAAAATGTTAAGGAACTTGTAGTATTATTGCACACTGAAGCCAAAGTGATTTAAAACATTTAAAATTTGAAATTATGTCAGTATTAGTATATACAGAAAATTGGGACGGGAAATTCAAGAAACTTAGTTTTGAATTAGTCTCTTATGCTCATGAAATTGCCAAAATGCTTGGCACTTCAACAATTGCATTATCAATAGGTAATGTTGAAGAAGACGAATTAAAAAAATTGGGAGATTATGGTGCTGAAAAAATTCTTAAGGTAGAAGATAACAGGGTTAAAAATCTTGTTAATTCTGCTTATACATCAGTAATTGCCCAGACAGCCGAAAAGGAAGATGCCACTGTAATTGTTCTTTCTAATAATAATAGCGGTAAGGCGTTAGCTCCGCGTATTTCGGTAAGATTAAAGGCCGGCCTTGCTTCAGGAGTTGCTGCTTTACCATCTTCAACTGATCCTTTTGTTGTTAAGAAAAAGGCGTTTACAGGAAAGGCTTTTGCTAATGTGAAGATCAATTCTAACATGAAGGTTCTGACCCTTTTTCAAAATTCGTTTGGAATTATTGAGTCTGGCGGCAGTTCTGAGATAGAAGCATTCACTCCTGAATTATCTGACAATGATTTTAGAACAGAAGTAAAAGAAATTTCAAAAGTGACCGGAAAAGTGCTGCTTACAGATGCCGAGATAGTTATTTCGGGTGGACGAGGTTTGAAAAGTGCTGAAAATTGGGGACCAATTGAAGAGCTTGCTGAACTGCTAGGAGGTGCTACTGCATGTTCGCGCCCGGTTTCTGATGAAGGCTGGAGACCTCATAGTGAACATACTGGCCAAACAGGGAAAATTATAGCTCCGAACCTATATATTGCTGCCGGTATTTCCGGGGCAATTCAGCATCTTGCCGGCGTAAGTTCTTCAAAATTCATTGTGGCAATAAATACGGACAAGGATGCACCAATATTTGAAGCCGCTGATTATGGAGTTATCGGAGATGCTCAAAAAGTTCTTCCTGCGTTGATTGAAGCTGTGAAGGAGTTTAAAGCAGAAGCATAATTATTGGATTTGCAACTTAGAAATATAAGTTAACTCCAAGACTCGGCATAATGGGAAGTTGATAAATTCTTTCTCCTGATATTCTATCAATATAGAAGATATTTTCAGTATTAAACATGTTGGTTATGCTTGCTAATATTTCCAGTTTTGTATGAGCACTGAAGGTAATTGTTTTTTTTGCACCTATATCGACACGATAATATGGTGACAATTGACCCGTATTCAGGTCACCATATAAAATTCCCAAATCTTCATTGGTTGTTGTGTAGTCAGTATAAATACCATTTTCAAAGTTATTCTGTGGATAAAACCCCTGAGTCTGTGTAAAAGGGAATCCTGTACCATAATTCCATCTTGCATTTACTTCCCAGTCATATTTTGCACCGAGTATATAAGTGAAGATCAGGTTGATATTATGCCTTCTATCGAAGTTGGGCCTGTATTCGGCAAGTGAGCCATCAAGTTGCTCGTACCTTCTTATTACGTATCCCAATGAGTAAACAGCCCATATATAGAGTCTTTTTTCATCGAATTTCAATGTGAAATCGGCTCCTGTTGCATATCCATTCTCAATAATAAAATCTTTCACAAGAAGATCAGGCATCTCAGGGAAGTCATTTTCATTAAATAGCTTTTGCCTGTTGATATTTATCAACTGGGGAAAGTTTTTGTAGTATCCTTCAATATTTATAGTAATATTTCTTGAAATATCGTATTCCAGACCAAGAATCGCATGCTGAGATTTTTGTAACTTATTTGTAATATCTTTACCGTCAAATGTCTTAGGCAAGCTCTCAGGAGCTGAAAGAAAACCGTAAAACAGATTAACAACATCTCTGTCTGATGTAGTTGCGATCAGGTTTTGCGAGTAAAATCCACCGGCAAATTTCAACCGCAGCTGGTCATTGATACTATATTTTAATGCTAGGCGGGGTTCGATTGTGCCACTGGATAATGAGGCATACCACTGCACTCTTAAACTGGGCTCAATAAGCCATTTGCCTGCTGTTTTTTTATATTTTACAAATGCTCCTATTTCAGTTGTATTTTGGGTATAATTAATTTTTGTCCCAATTGAGTTATAGAAGAAATAATCAGTTTTGAATCCCGATATTTCAAATCCGTATTTTATGACGTCTTTTCCAACAAAATAACTAAAGTCAAAACCAAGATTAAATCCATTTATTGAGCTTGTTCGCGCAGGCCTGTTGACTTCTTCCAAAGATATTTTATAACTTGAATATGCAAGATGGCCTTCGATTAGGACTGGTGATTTGCCAGGAATTACCAGAAAGGTCATACCTCCGCCATAAGAATTCCAGTGGTAATCAGCAAGGGCGTGGTATTGATTAACTCTGTCAGAAAAATTAAATCCAAAAAAGTTTATATTACTCCCATTCGCCCCTGAAAGCGATATTTTGCCATATAAATCGGTATAATTAAACGGTAGTCCGTCTTCATTAGCATAATCATAAAATATTTTTGAACTTTGCTCCAGATATGAATTTTTTGCTGATAGAAGAAATGAAGAGCTTCCGCCTTTTCCCTCTTTTTGTTTACTGATAGGGCCTTCGATCAAAAGAGTTGCACCGAATGTGCTTGCACCCACCTTGCCTGCAAAACGTTTTTTGTTTCCATCTCTTGTTGTAATATCCATTACCGAAGAAATTCGCCCACCATATTCAGCACCGAATCCACCTGTATAAACATCGGCATTACGGAGTATATCAGTCTCAAATACTGAAAATAAACCTATTGAGTGAAACGGATTGTATATTGTCATTCCATCGAGCAGTACCTTATTTTGTATTGGCGTACCTCCCCGAATGTAGAGCTGACCACCCTGGTCGCCTGTGAAAACAACTCCCGGAATAACCTGAAGGTACTGGGCAAAATCAGGTTGACCACCCACTGATGGAAGATGCTTTATCTGTTTTGGTGTAATTTTTACTACAGAAGTATTTGTTTCTGTCCTTGCCTCCTGGCGTGCTGCAGAAATCTGTACCTGTTCCAGTACATAAGCTCCTTTTTTGAGGTAGAGTTTCCTGGTGAGTATATCATCTTGTTTTAGTGTAATGTCTATCTTAAGCGTATCGAATCCAAGATATGTTACCATTAATGTATAGCTACCGGGTGGAATTTTTGAAATAGCAAAATATCCATTTACATCTGTTGCAGCACCATAGGTTGTTTTGTACATGTAAACATTGGTAAATATTACAGGCTCTCCCGTCTCCTTTTCATAAACGAATCCTCGTACTGTTGCATATTGCGAAAATGCACTCTGTAAAGAGAATAAAGAATATATAATGAGAAATAATAAAAACAGTAATATTTTCTTCATACAAAGCTTTTTAAACTATAGAAAACCGAATCTCAATAAAATGACAACGGAAACCCGATTTTAGTTGTAACCAAAAAACAAAGGAATAGAAAATATTAATGCGTATGAAGCTTTTTTTTAAATACTCACTCTTTTTTTACGGTTTAGTGAGCCTGTTTGAATTCCGAATAAATAATAAATTGATTAATACCTGATAATTTTTAGTCCCGAAACAGCAGCATCAATATTTATAAATATTTGATTTGTTGTGTCAGAGAAATTCGGTGTCTGGTATAAATCATTACCTATTTTATCAAAATCATCCAGATCAAGTGATGACAGGACAGTTGTCGCTCTCACCTCACAAGCAGATTCATAGGGGATTCTGATTTTAATACCTGAAGCGCCGGCATTAATTTTTATGGCTGTTTTATTGATCCTCTTGCCAATCTTTATTTTGATTCCGGCAGCACCTCCGTCAATATCAAGTTTTTCAATTTTGTGTCCTGAAAGGTCAATATCAAGGGATGCGGCACCGGCATCAATATCAATATCCCACACGGGTTCGGTATTTAATGCAAGCCAGGAGTCATTTGAATTATCACCGTTTCTAAAGTGTGTGCGTTTGTTTTCAATGTTAATATTTGGTATCCCATCTTCGGTTTCGGTAGTAACTATATAAATTCCGCTTCCTTTATTTTCAAAATCAAAGAGTTTGCTGGTGGAGCCGTTTATTCTGAATTTCCCGGCAGCAGCTTCAAGTTTTAATTTTGCCTTTGTAATATCTGAAGAATATTTTTCTGATAGTTGTTGTTCATTAATTTCATCATCCTGATAATCAACTTCTTCAGTAAAATCATTGTAATCCCAAAATCTCCAGTTATTGTGACGAACAGGGGAATTGATGAGCACCACAATTGCTATTATCACAGTTACAATTGTAAGCGACATTTTAATGGGATATTTAACCGGAATGATTGCAATACCCCAAAATATTAGCAGAAATGGCCAAAGACTAAATAAAGACCTCCAGGAGAAATAGAAAATATCAAAATTACGAAGAGCAATAAGTCCTCCAACAATCATAAGGACAACGCCCCAAAAAATATCTCTGTTTTTCATGATAATTTATTTTTGATTTTTATAGCTTTTCATAATGAGGATAGCTCCGATTGCAATAAGTATTACAGGCCACAGATCGCCGAAATCAATATTGGGGACAAATCTGTCAATTAAAAATATAACACCCAAAGTGATAAGAATCAGCCCTCCCCAAATATTACCATCATTATTGCTTTTTTGAGGTTTGGGAACTTTCTCATCTCTGTTGTAAAACGTTTCATTGTTGAAATTTTCATTTTTTGTGTTTTCT
>JAOZOC010000184.1:5289-6669 GCA_029933495.1 Bacteroidales bacterium | reverse complement strand
TTAACAATTCTAAAATCGCGGCAAAAGTCAATGTTAAAAATGATATTTCCAAATTAATTTTACATTTTTTTGAGGAAATAGTAATCACTTTGTATCTGCTACTCAATAAGTTTATTCAAAGGATTTGCAGAATAATTCAATATCTTTGCAAAAACTTTAAAAAATATATTTTGGGTAAAGATAATATAATTTACGGATTTCAGCCGGTAATAGAGGCAATCAAATCGGGAAAAGTAATAGACAGGCTATTTGTTCAAAAAAATCTTCATCCTCATAAGGACCAGATTGTACGACAAATTACTAAACTACACGAGATTCCCCTTCAATATGTACCAAAGGAGAAATTGAACAGGCTTACAATGCATAACCATCAGGGATTGGTAGCTTTTATCTCTGCTATTGAATATGCTGATATTGAGGTGTTACTGCCCGGTGTATTTGAAAAAGGAGGAACTCCTTTTATTTTGATTCTCGACAGTATTACTGATGTCAGGAATTTTGGAGCCATTGCACGAACTGCCGAATGTGCCGGCGTGGATGCTATTCTCATTGCTTCAAAAGGTGCAGCCCAGATTAATGAAGTTGCTGTGAAAACATCATCCGGAGCACTGAACAGGATTCCTGTTTGTCGAAATCATAATTTGAAAGATGCCATAACTTTTTTAAAGCAGAGCGGACTTAAAATCGTTGCCGCTACCGAAAAAGCCGATACATTATATTATATGGCGGATTATAAAACACCGCTTGCTTTAATTATGGGTTCTGAGGAGAGAGGAGTTTCCGGGGAGTATCTGAAACTTTGTGATGAAACAGTTAAAATTCCGTTAAAGGGTGAGATTGAGTCACTTAATGTTTCTGTTGCTACAGGTATTGTTTTGTTTGAGGCTGTGAAGCAGAGGGGGGAGTAGAATTGATAGAGCCAAGATAATTAGATTCAAGATTTATAGAACCACGATATTTAGAGCAATGAGTACTAGAATTAAGGTTTATAGAAACCGGAATTCTAAATCTATCTGATGTGTGTTAATGGTTCGGGATTAACAGCCGCACCTGCCATCCTTACAATCCCGAACAGCTTTCGGGAACCAAAAATAATAGAACCAGGAATTATTGGTTTTTTCAAGGCAAGCGTGGACGCTTGCTTGCATATTACATTAATGTATTATTTCTGGTTTATTTATTTGTAATCCTTTGGAAATTAGTTCTGAAAATGAGATTATTGCCAATTAATGAATTATTTTCAAAAAAAAACTTGTGAATTAAAAAAATATCGTACTTTTGCACCCCGAATTTAAACGTTCATTAAGTAATTTATTGATTTTTAAAGGAATTTAGGAAACCTGATAAGTTAAGACGGATAAAGGTTCCAACTTACAATCA